>JARRJC010000009.1:52724-89623 GCA_037379885.1 Limibacillus sp. | reverse complement strand
GTCGCCGGGGCCAAGGTCTTCGGCAAGGCGATCACGCTCTATCGCATTCCCCAGGATCTCTCCGCGATGATCATCGCCAACTTCCAGGAGGCCGGGCTCTTCATCCTGGTGGTGGCGCTGGTGCTGGTCCTCATGGGGCTGTTCCTGGAGGCGCTCTCCATGATGCTGATCATGGTACCGGTGCTGGCCCCGGCCCTCTTGCCGCTCGGCATCGACCCGATCTGGTTCGGCGTCTTCTTCGTGATCATGGTGGAGTGCGCCTTGATCACGCCGCCCGTGGGCCTCAACCTCTATGTGATACAAGCGGTCGGAAAGGCCAGCATGAGCGAGGTGGCGCGCGGCGTGCTACCCTTCCTGCTGCTGATGCTCGTGACCGTGGTGATCTGTTATCTGATCCCCGATATCGTGCTCTACATACCCTTCAAGATGTGACCAACCCCGGAGCTTTCCTCTCATGACCTCCCCCGCCGACAAGCTGCGCGCCCTCCTGGCCAAGCCGGGCCTGACCGTGATGCCCTGCTGTTTCGATGCGCTCTCCGCCAAGATGATCGAACAGGCGGGCTTTCCGCTGACCTTCATGAGCGGTTTCGCGGTCTCCTCCGCGCGGCTCGGCATGCCGGACACCGGCCTCATCTCCTATGGCGAGATGCTGGATCAGGGCCGCAACATCTGTCAGCGGGTCTCGATCCCGGTGATCGGCGACGGCGACACCGGCTACGGCAACGCCATGAACGTGAAGCGGACCGTGCGCGGCTATGCCGGGGCCGGCTTCGCCTCGGTCATGATCGAGGACCAGATCGCCCCCAAGCGCTGCGGCCACACCAAGGGCAAGGCGGTGGTGGGGCGCGACGAGGCGCTGCAGCGCATCCGCGCCGCCGTGGACGCGCGCGAGGAGCTGAAGGCCGAGGGCGCGGGCGACATCCTGATCCTGGCGCGGACCGACGCGCGCGAAGACCACGGCCTCGACGAGGGATTGGAGCGCGCGCGGCTCTTCAAGGAGGCGGGGGCCGACATCCTCTTCGTCGAAGCGCTGAAGAGCGAGGAGGAGATGCGCACCTTCTGCTCCAGCCTGCCGGGCCCGAAGATGGCCAATCTGGTGGAGCAGGGCCATACGCCGCTGTTGCCGCCCGAGGTTCTGGAGGACATCGGCTACCAGATCGCGGCCTATCCGCTGACCATCATGAACGCCGCCATGACGGCCATGCGCGACGCGCTCGCCGCCATGAAGGAAGGGCGCCATCCCCAAGAGCTGATGGACTTCGCCGAGCTGCGCCGGATCGTCGGTTTCGACGACTACTACGCCGAGGAAGAACGCTACGCCGGACGCTGACCCGGCGCGCGCTCGTCGGCAGTTGCCCGACGCCATCCCTTCTGCTAGCTTCCGCGCGCATTTCGCGGGCGGCCGGTGCCGTCCGCCGTTCCTGACAGCGTGAAAATCAATCGAGAAGGTCGGCCATGAAGATCAATGGCAACGAAATCCGTCCCGGCAACGTTATCGAGCACAACGGCCAGCTCTGGCGCGCGGTGAAACTGCAGCACGTGAAGCCCGGAAAGGGCGGCGCGTACGCCCAGGTCGAGCTGAAGGACATCCGCCACGGGACCAAGCTGAACGAGCGCTTCCGCTCTTCCGAGACGGTCGAGCGCGTGCGCCTGGATCAGAAGGACTATCAGTTCCTCTTCGCCGACGGAGAGATGCTGACCTTCATGGATCAGGAGACCTACGAGCAGATCACCGTTAACGCCGACCTGGTGGGCGAGCCCCTGCCCTTTCTCGCGGAGGGCATGATGGTGACCATCGAGAGCTACGAGGACGACCCCATCTCCGTGACCCTGCCGGAAACGGTGGTGGAGGAGATCGTCGAGGCCGACGCCGTGGTGAAGGGGCAGACCGCTTCCTCCTCCTACAAGCCGGCGATGCTGGCCAACGGCGTGCGCATCATGGTGCCGCCGCACATCGAAAGCGGCACCCGCGTGGTGGTCAACACCGCCGAGGCTTCCTACGTCGAGCGCGCCAAGGACTGACGCCCGGCATGCGCTCCCCCCTCATCAACGTCATGGTAAAGGCGGTCATCAAGGCCGCCCGCTCCGTCCAGCGCGACTTCGGCGAGGTCGAGAACCTGCAGGTCTCCAAGAAGGGCCCGGCGGATTTCGTCACCCAGGCCGACCTGAAGGCCGAGCGCAAGCTGCGCGAGGAACTGCAGCAGTCGCGCCCGGAGATCGGGTTCCTGCTGGAGGAGTCCGCCAAGGCGGGTGAGAAGATCGGCGAGCACGCCGTCTGGGTCGGCGACCCGCTCGACGGCACCACGAACTTCCTGCACGGCCTGCCGCACTGGGCCGTCTCTCTGGCGCTGGTCGAGCGCGGCGAGCCCACGGCGGCGGTGATCTACGACCCCATCAAGGAAGAGCTCTTCTTCGCCGAGCGCGGCAAGGGCGCCTACCTGAACGACCGGCGCCTGCGTGTCTCCGGACGGCGGCGGCTGGAAGAGTCCGTGCTGGCGACCGGCATCCCCTTCAAGGGCGCGAAGGACCACGACCGCTTCCTGGGGGAGCTGGAGCGGGTCATGGCCGAGACCGCGGGCGTGCGGCGCTGGGGCGCTGCTTCGCTCGATCTGGCCTATGTGGCCGCCGGGCGCTACGACGGCTTCTGGGAGCGGGACCTGATGCCCTGGGACGTGGCGGCGGGGGTCTTGCTGGTGCGCGAAGCCGGCGGCTTCGTGTCCGCGATCGACGGGCGCGCCTTCCGCTTGGAGGGCGACAGCATCCTCGCGACCAACGCCGAGATCAATCTCGTCTTGCGAAAGCTGCTTAGCCGCAAGGAAAAGAGCGCTTAGCGGTTGTTCGCGCCCCTGTCTGCCCTTAGTCTTTGAGCCGCGAATCACGCGGGGGCAAAAGGTAAGAACATCATGGCCGTCAACGAGGCCCAACAACTCCTGAACAGGCAGATGCGCCAGACCCGGCGATCCCACGAGAAGCTGGCCCTGCTCAGCGCCGTGAGCCTGCTCGCGGTGGCGCTGCCTCTGGGCGGCGGTCTGGCTCAGGAAACAATCCCCGAAGATCCCGCCGCCGGCACCACGATCATCAGCGGCAGCGGCGTCTATCATCTGCCTGAAGGCGTCTACGTGCCGCCGGTCCTGCGCCCGCAGACCCAGGAAAGCCTGCCCGAAGCACCGGAGCGCGTGACCGACGCCGCCCCGGCGCCGACACCGGCGCCGACGCCTGCTCCCGCACCCGCGCCCGCCGCCGAGACACCGCCCGAGCCGGAAGTCGCCGCGACGCCCGAACCGGAAGCGCCCGCCCAACCCGCCGCCGAAAGCCAGCAGATCGACCAGACACCGGTTCCGGTCGCGCCAGCGCCAGCGCCTGAGCCAGCCCCGGCCCCTGCGCCTGCGCCCGCACCAGAACCACAAGCGGCACCCGCGCCCCCGCCGTCTGCGGAGACGCCGCCCGCCCCTGCGCCCGAGCCTGCCCCCGAGCCTGAAAGCGACGTCGCTCAGGAGCAGGAAACGCCCGCCGAGGAGGCCGGAGAGGCCGCAGCGCCGCCCGCGGTGCCCGTGGCCCCGGTCGAGGATGTGACCGGCCAGCCGGACGCGCCGGCGGAAGCGGTCGAGGAAGCGGAGCCAGAGGAAGAGGGCGAGCAGATTCCGCCCGAATTGCAGCAGCCGCCGGGCGACGTCTTCACCCTCGCCTTCGAGCCCGGCTCTTCCAGACTGCCGGACGGCGCGGCGCCGACCCTGGCCGAGGCATCCGACCGCGCGAAGCTGCGCCCCGGCGCGCAGATCACGCTGATGGCCTACGCGGCCGGAGAAGAAGCGAGCGACCAGCGCGCCCGGCGCCTCTCGCTGGCGCGCGCGCTCGCCGTGCGCGGCTTCCTGATCCAGCAGGGGATCGTCTCGACGCGGGTGGAGATCCGCCCGCTCGGCGCCTCCAATCTTTCCGGCGAGGCCGACCGGGTTGACATCATCGTGCAGCGCTAGGGCATCGTGCAGCGCTGAGGCATCGTGCAGGGCCAAGGCACAGCCACCTTTTTGCCGCAGTTCCTGGCCTAGAATGGCGGCGCAAAAAGAGACCGAAGGGCCGGAACGGCGCCCTCGCCGGGCCCCTACACCGGACCCGCTTCCACCTAAGGGGGATGAGAGCCTGAAATGACCCGTCCAACCCGATTTCTGATCCGCATGCTGGTGTTCCTGGCGCTGGTCGCGGTGGCGGCGGTGCTGCTCTATCCGCGTCTGGCCGACGCCTTCGCCGCCAACGTGGTGCTGAACGGCATGATCCTGCTGGTGCTGGGCCTCGGCGTGCTCTTCATCTTCAAGAGCGTGATCGGGCTCTATCCCGAGACGGCCTTCGCGGAAAGCCTGAAGCAGGACTCCAGCGGCTACAATCTGGTGCTGCCCGGCGAGATGACCCAGCAGCGCGCGCCGCGCCTCCTGAGCCCGCTCGCCACCATGATCGGGGAGCGCAAGGGGCGCCTCACCCTCTCTACCATGACGCTGCGCTCGATCCTCGACGGCATCTCCAGCCGCATCGAGGAGACCCACGAGATCTCCCGCTACCTGATCGGCCTGCTGGTCTTCCTGGGCCTGCTCGGCACCTTCTGGGGCCTTCTGGAGACGGTGGGCGCGGTCGGCGACACCATCCAGAACCTGCGCGTGGACGGCGGCGATGCCGGCGTCATGTTCAATGAGCTGAAGGCCGGGCTGCAAACGCCGCTCTCCGGCATGGGCACGGCCTTTTCCTCCTCGCTCTTCGGCCTCGCCGGGTCGCTGGTGCTGGGCTTCCTGGAGCTCCAGGCCGCCCAGGCCCACAACCGCTTCGTCAACGAGCTGGAGGAATGGCTTTCCAGCAACACCCGCATCTCCTCCGGCGGCGGCGGCGCGGAGGGCGAAGGCTCCGTTCCGGCCTACATCCAGGCGCTTCTGGAGCAGACGGCCGACTCCCTGGACAACCTGCAGCGCATCATGGCGCGCGGGGAGGAGAACCGCTCCTCGCTGGATCAGGACCTGGCCGCGCTGGCAGAGCGCATGGCGCTGCTGACCGACCAGATGCGCTCCGAGCAGCAGGTGCTACGCCGTCTGGTGGAAACCCAGGACGACCTGCGCCCCGTCTTGCAGAAGCTGGCCGACAAGGCGCCGGAGTCTGGCGGCGGGGTCGACGACCTGACCCGCGACCACATCCGCTCCATGGACCACAGGCTGGAGCGCATCGCCTCTGAGATCGGCAAGGGCCGGTCGGAGATCGTCACCGAGATGCGCAACGAGATCCGCCTGCTGGCGCGCACCATCGCCGCGCTGGCCGAGGAAGAGAACCGCTAGACCCATGTATAACCTCAGACGCGGCGGCGGCAGGCGGGCGGTCAACATCTGGCCGGGCTTCGTGGATGCGCTGGCGACCCTGTTGCTGGTGGTGATCTTCGTCCTCTTGGTCTTCATCGTCGCGCAGTTCTACCTCTCCAACGCGCTTTCCGGGCGCGATCAGGCCCTGGCGCGGCTGGAGGCGGAGGTCGCCGAGCTGTCCGACCTGCTGGCGCTGGAGCGCTCGGCCAACGCCGACCTCAGGCTCAACATGGCGAGCCTATCCAGCGAGTTGCAGGCCTCGTTGGAGGCGCGCGATTCCTTACGCAACCAGATCGCCTCGCTCCAGTCGGAGCGGGAGGCGCTGAACCAGCAAATCTTGAGCGCGCGCGACGAGCTGTCCTCCCTGCGCGGCAGCCTCGACCAGACCCAGGACCGCAACGCTGAACTGGCCGAGGAACTGGACCGCCAGCTCTCCGTCACCGCCGAGCTCAGGGGCCAGCTCGAAGACGCCTACGCCACCATCGAGGCGGACAAGGAGACCATCGAGGCCCAGCTCGCCGAACTCGGCATGCTGCGCGAGCTGCGCGATTCCCTGCGCGAGCAGGTGGCCGAGCTCTCGACCCGCCTTCAAAGCTCCGAAGAGGCGGCCGAACAACTGCGCAGCCGCCTCGCCGCCGCCGAGGAGACCATCCAGATCGACCGCGGCCAGCTCGAGGCCCAGGTCGCCGAACTCGCGATCCTGCGCGACCTGCGCGACCAGCTTCGGCGCGAGGTGGCGAACCTGGAGGCGAAGGTGCAGGCGGCCCTCGATTCAGAGGCCGAGACCGAGGGTGAACTGGCGCGTCAGAAGGACCTGCTGGCCGATCAGGTGGCGCTGACCGAAGAGGCGCAGGCCCAGGTTCTGCTGCTGAACCAGCAGCTTCGGGCCCTGCGCCGCCAGCTCGCCCGTCTCAACGCCGCGCTGGAGGCCTCCGAGGCGCTGAACGAGGACCAGCGCGCCCAGATCATCAACCTGGGCGAACGCCTGAACGCGGCGCTGGCGACCAAGGTGCAGGAACTGGCCCGCTACCGCTCCGAGTTCTTCGGGCGTCTGAGGGAAATCCTGGGTGAGCGGGACGACATCCGCATCGTCGGCGACCGCTTCGTCTTCCAGTCCGAGGTGCTGTTCGAGACCGCCGAAGCGGAGATCGGCGCCGAGGGCAAGGCCCAGCTGGCGAACCTCGCCGGGGCCCTGAAAGAAATCGCCGCCGAGATTCCCGAGGACATCGACTGGATCCTGCGCGTCGACGGCCACACCGACAAGCGCCCCATCAGGACGCCCGAGTTCCAGTCCAACTGGGAGCTTTCCACGGCCCGCGCCCTCTCGGTCGTCACCTTCCTGATCGGCGAAGGCATCCCCCCGAACCGCCTCGCCGCCACCGGCTTCGGCGAACACCAGCCCATCACGGACGAGGACACCCCCGAAGCGCTGTCAAGGAACCGCCGGATCGAACTGAAGCTGACGGAGCGGTGAGAACGCTCAGATATCCAAGTTCGCCACGTTCAGGGCATTTGCCTGGATGAACTCGCGTCTGGGTTCGACGACGTCGCCCATGAGGGTTTCGAAGATCTGGCCGGCTTCGTCGCTGTGGGCGACCTTGACCTGCAGGAGGGAGCGGGCCTCGTGGTCCATGGTGGTCTCCCAGAGCTGCTCGGCGGTCATTTCGCCCAGGCCCTTGTAGCGGCTGATGGAAAGACCCTTCCGGCCCAGTTCCATGATCGCGTCGGCGAGGTCGCAAGGCCCGGTGATGCGGTAGCGCTTGTCCTTGCAGGTCAGCTCGCCGGGCTTCATGTAGCTTTCCTGAAGCTCGGTCGCCAGCGTATCCAGGCGGCGCGCCTCGGCCGAACGCAGCGTGGCGGCGTCGAGCGCGCGCCGTTCGGTGACGCCGCGCAGGCTGCGCTGGAACAGGAGCCCCCCGTCCTCCGCCACGGAGCCTTCCCAGCCGCGCTCGCCTTCCGCCTCCAGCGCGTCCAGGCGCTTGGCGATGTAGGCCGCGGCCTCGGCCGCCTGCTCGGGGTTGGAGATGATCTCCGGGTTGAGCGCACCGGCGATGGCCGACTGCTCGACGATGCGCAGCGACCCGACCTTGCGGACCAGCGATGTCATCCAGTGCTTGGCGCGGTTGGCGCGCTCCACCTGGGCCTTCAGGTCCGGGCCCGCGATCTGCGAGCCGGAGCCCAGCACCAGCAGCGAATCCTCGACGCCCTGGTCGATCAGGTAGCCCTCCATCTCGCTCTCGCCCTTCAGGTAGACCAGCGAGTTGCCGCGCTTGGCGCGGAACAGCGGCGGCTGGGCGATGTAGAGGTAGCCGCGCTCGATGATCTCCGGCATCTGCCGGAAGAAGAAGGTGAGCAGCAGCGTGCGGATGTGCGAGCCGTCCACGTCGGCGTCGGTCATGATGATGATCTTGTGGTAGCGCAGCTTTTCGATGTCGAACTCTTCGCGCCCGATGCCGGTGCCCAGCGCCGTGATCAGCGTGCCGACCTCCTGGCTGGAGAGCATCTTGTCGAAGCGCGCGCGCTCCACGTTCAGGATCTTGCCCTTCAAGGGCAGGATCGCCTGGGTCTTGCGGTCGCGGCCCTGCTTGGCCGAGCCGCCCGCCGAGTCACCCTCGACCAGGAACAGTTCGGAGAGCGCGGGGTTCTTCTCCTGACAGTCGGCCAGCTTGCCGGGCAGCGAGGCCACGTCCAGCGCCGACTTGCGCCGCGTCAGCTTGCGCGCCTTCCTCGCCGCCTCGCGCGCGGCGGCGGCCTCGACCACTTTGGAGACCACCTTGCGCGCCTCGTTGGGGTGCTCCTCGAAGTAGCGCTCCAGCGCCTCGTTCATGACGGACTCCACCACCGGGCGCACCTCGGAGGACACCAGCTTGTCCTTGGTCTGGCTGGAGAACTTGGGGTCCGGAACCTTGACCGACAGCACGCAGGTCAACCCCTCACGCGCGTCGTCGCCGGTCAGCGAGACCTTGTCCTTCTTGGCGAGGCCCGAGGAGGCCGCATAGGCGTTGATCTGGCGCGTCAGCGCCGCGCGGAAGCCCGCCAGGTGCGTGCCGCCGTCGCGCTGCGGGATGTTGTTGGTGAAGCAGAGCACCTGCTCGTGATAGGCGTCGGTCCACTGCAGGGCGCACTCCACCGTGATGCCCTCCCGGTCCTCGGTCGCGTGGATCGGCGGCTCGAACAGCGGCTGGCGGGTCTTGTCCAGATAGGCGACGAAAGCCAGGAGGCCGCCGTCATAATGCAGCTCGACCTTCTTGGGTTCGGCCTGGCGCTCGTCGCGCAGCTCCAGACGGACGCCGGAGTTGAGGAAGGCCAGCTCGCGCAGGCGGTGCTCCAGCCGGTGGAAGTCGAAGTCGGTCATGGTGAAGACCTCGTCGGAGGGCATGAAGGTGATCTCCGTGCCGCTCTTGCCCTCGGCTTCCCCGGTGATCTCCAGGGGCTTGACCGACGCGCCGTCCTCGAAGCGCATGGAGTGGACCTTGCCGCCACGCCAGATGGTCAGCTCCAGCCACTTGGAGAGCGCGTTCACCACGGACACGCCGACGCCGTGCAGACCGCCCGAGACCTTGTAGGAGTTCTGGTCGAACTTACCGCCCGCGTGCAGCTGGGTCATGATGACCTCGGCGGCGGAGATGCCCTCCTCCTTGTGGATGTCCACCGGAATGCCGCGCCCGTTGTCGGTCACGGTGACGGAGCCGTCGCCGTTCAGGATCACGGTGACGCCGTCGCAGTAGCCCGCCAGCGCCTCGTCGATGGAGTTGTCCACCACCTCGTAGACCATGTGATGCAGGCCCGAGCCGTCGTCGGTGTCGCCGATGTACATGCCGGGCCGCTTGCGCACGGCTTCCAGCCCGCGCAGCACCTTGATGGACTCAGCGCCGTAGTCCTCGGCGGCCTGTTTCTTCCTGTCGTCTTTCTCGCTCATGGCTCTTATCCAGCTCTCTTTCGCGACTGCCCGCTCAGGCGGGCGTGATCCGCGCGTCCTCCACGCGGAAATGCTGCGCCTTGTCGCCCAGGGGCTCGAAGAGCGCGGAATCGGTTCCGGTCAGCCAGGTCTGAGCGCCCAGCGCCGTCAGTTCGTCGTAGAGCGCGGCGCGGCGCTTGGCGTCCAGGTGCGCCGCCACCTCGTCCAGCAGCAGCAGGGGACGCTGAGCGCGCTCGGCCGTGATCAGCCGGGCGTGCGCCAGCACGATGGAGATCAAGAGCGCCTTCTGCTCGCCGGTCGAGCAGAACTCGGCCTCGCGCTTGCGCTCCAGATGGGTGACCCGTAGGTCGCTGCGGTGCGGACCGTGGGCGGCGCCGCCGGTCTCGGCGTCGCGCTCCCGCGAGGCGGCCAGGCGCTCGCGGAAGCGGTCTTCGACCTCCAGCGCCTTGGACGCGCCCAGGCCCGCTTCCAGCTCGCCCGCAACGGCCAGCCCGGCGCGCGGGAAGGCGCCCTCGGCGGCCGCGCAGGCGCTGGCCAGCCGTTCGGTCATGGCGCAGCGCGCCGCCGCGATGGCCACGCCCTGCCCCGCCAGCGTCTCCTCCAGCGCGGAGAGCCAGGCCGGGTCGGGCCGGCCCGCGTCGCCGCGCAGGATTCGCGAGCGCTCGCGCAGGGCGTTCTCATAGGCGGTCAGGCGGCCCGCGTGCGCCGGATCGGCGCCGAAGACCAGCCGGTCCAGGAAGCGCCGCCGCTCGCCCGGCCCCTCAAGGAAGAGCCGGTCCATGGCCGGGGTCAGCCAGAGGACGGACAGCAGCTCGCTCAGGCTCTGCTGGCTGCCGACGTACTCGCCGTCCAGCTTCATCACCCGTTTCTCCCTCGGACCCGCCGTCGCGTCGCGCCCGGTCCCGACCTGACGGAGGCCCTGGGGCGTCTCCAGCTCGGCGGCAACGGCCCAGGGGGCGGGCGCCTCGGCCCCCGCCGTCTCGCGCCGGTCGACCTCGGAGAGGCGCGCCGAGCGCAGGCCACGGCCCGGCGCCAGGAAGGAGATGGCTTCCAGCAGGTTGGTCTTGCCCGCGCCGTTCGGCCCGGTCAGCACCAGGGGCCGCCCGTCGCAGGTCAGCGTCGCGCTGTCATAGCAGCGGAAGGCCGACAGGCTGAGGCGCGCAATCCAGAGCGCGCCGGCCCCCGCGACGGAGGGGGTCTCTCCCCCGTCCAGGGCGGAGGCCCCGATGGTTTCGCGTTTGGGGAGGGCGGCCAAGCGGCTGCCCCTCAAACCCGCATGGGCATCAGCACGTAGAGCGCCGATTCATCGCTCGCATCGCGGACGATGGTGGGAGAGGCGGCGTCGGAGAACTGGAACAGGGCCTCTCCGCCTTCGATCTGCTCTGCGATGTCGAGCAGGTAGCGGGAGTTGAAGCCGATCTCCAGCGGCTCGCCGGTGAAGCCGACCTCGATCTCCTCCACCGCGCTGCCGTTCTCCGCCGAGGTGGCGGACAGCACCAGCGTGGAATTGGAGAGCGCCAGCTTAACCGAGCGGCTCTTCTCCGAGGAGATGGTGGAGACGCGGTCCACGGCCTCGCGGATCGACTTGCGGTCCACCTCCATGGTCTTGTCGTTGCCCGAGGGGATGACCCGCTCGTAATCGGGGAAGGTGCCGTCGATCAGCTTCGAGGTCAGGACCGTCGAGTTGAAGGAAAAGCGCACCCGCGTCTCGGAGATGGCGATGTTCACCGTGTCGTCGGCCTCGTCCAGCAGCTTGCGCAGCTCCTGCACGGTCTTGCGCGGCACGATCACGCCCGGCATGCCCTTGGCCCCGTCGGGCAGCGGCATCTCGAAGCGCGCCAGACGGTGACCGTCGGTCGCCACCGCCCGGAGGACGGCGACGCCGCTGTTCTCGGCGGCGTGCAGGTAGATGCCGTTCAGGTAGTAGCGCGTCTCCTCGGTGGAGATGGCAAAGCGCGTGCGGTCGATCAGGTTGCGCAGCTCGGTCGCCGGCACCGCGAAGGACTGCGGCAGGTCGCCCTGATTGGCCGCCGGGAAGTCCTCGCGCGGCAGCGTGGTCAGGGTGAAGGTCGAGCGCCCGGCGGCCAGCGTCATCTGGCCGTTGTCGCCGGACAGAGAAATCTCGATCTGCGCCCCATCGGGCAGCTTGCGCACGATGTCGTAGAGCGTGTGCGCCGGGGCCGTGGTCGCGCCCTCGGCGGAGACATCGGCGGCGACCTGCTCGACGATGGTCAGGTCCATGTCGGTCGCGGTCAGGGAGAGCGTCCCGCCGGAAACCTCCATCAGCACGTTGGACAGGATGGGAATGGTGTTGCGCCGCTCGACGACGCTCTGCACGTGGGCGAGCGATTTCAGAAGGGCAGCGCGTTCGATGGTCAGTTTCATGGCGTTTCCAAATGGCTTTCTATGCGTCTCAAATGTCCGCCCCAAGCGCGCTCTGCGCCGCCCGGAGCGACCCCCAAATCAAACCCGCGTCTTGCTTGGAAAAACGGCCCGAATCGGGCCGGAAGGACACGGGGTTGCACTATAGACCAGCGCGCCCCGAATCGTAAGGATTTTCAGCAGTTTTCTTGCACCCGCCGGGGGGCTGGAAAGTGGCGCGGAATGGCGCTTAGAGAGGCGCTAGGAAAGCCGCTCAGTTCTCCAGCATGCGGCGCAGCAGATCGACCTCTTCGGCGAAGCCGATGTCGAGGCTTTTCAGCTCCTCCACCTTGCGCACGGCGTGCATCACGGTGGTGTGGTCGCGTCCCCCGAAACGCCGGCCGATTTCCGGCAGGGAGCGGGAGGTGAGCTGCTTGGCGAGGTACATGGCGACCTGACGCGGGCGGGCGACGGCGCGCGCGCGGCGGGCGGAAACCATGTCGGCGTGGCGGATATCGAAATGCTGGGCGACGCGGCGCTGGATCTCCTCGATCGTGAGCCGGCGCGCATTGGCGTGCAGCAGGTCGTGCAGCACCTCCTGCGTCGTCTCCAGCGTGACCGGACGCCCGACCAGGGTGGAGTGGGCCACGATGCGGTTCAGCGCGCCCTCGAGCTCGCGCACGTTGGAGGTGATCTTGTGGGCCAGGAACTCCTGGACCTTGGTGGGCACGGTGACGCCCAACTGCTCGGCCTTGGACTGGAGGATGCCGAGGCGCAGCTCATAGGTCGTGGAATCGATCTCGGCCACCAGCCCCCAGCCGAGGCGCGAGCGCATGCGCTCCTCCACGCCTTCCAGGTTGGAGGGGCTCTTGTCGGCGGAGATGATGACCTGACGGTTCTGGTCGACCAGCGCGTTGAAGGTGTGAAAGAACTCCTCCTGCGTGGACTCGCGCCCGCCGATGAACTGCACGTCGTCGATCATCAAGATATCGACCGAACGGAACTGCTCCTTGAAGGCGACGGTGTCCTTCGTGCGCAGGGCCCGGATGAACTGGTACATGAACTTCTCGGCAGAGAGGTAGATGACCTTCTTCTGCGGCGAGCGCTTGCGCAGATGCCAGGCGATGGCGTGCATCAGGTGGGTCTTGCCGAGCCCGACCCCGCCATAGAGGAACAAGGGGTTGAAGGGCACGGCGTCGGCCTCCGCGACGCGGCGCGCGGCGGCGTAGGCCAACTCGTTGGGATGGCCGACCACGAAGCTCTCGAAGGTGAAGCGCGCGTCGAGCGGCGCTGAAATCTCGTTGTAGCCGTCGCGGGCGCGCTCCTGCGGCGCCTTCACGGACTCCAGGGTCGCCGCGTCCTCGGCGTCCCGCTCCACGCTGCTGGCGATCTTGGGCTGGCCATGGCCGGCCCCGGCCACCGGGGCGCGGGTCGGATTGGTGCGCAGGATGATCTCGACGCCCTTGAGGGAAGGATCGACGGAGGTCCAGAGGGCGCGCAGACGGTCGGCGTAGTTGGAGGTGACCCAGTCGCGCATGAAGCGGGTCGGCACCGCCAGGCGCACGCTGCCATTATGCAGCCCGACCAAGGTCAGCGGCTTGAGCCAGCTACGGAAGGCGGCCTCGCCTACCTCTTCGCGCAGGCGTCCCCGTACCTTCGCCCACTCTTCGCTGACATCCCGCTCGGCCTCGCTTCTGCCCATACTTAGAACTCCACCCCTTCTCTACAATTTCGATCTCTCAACCCGTCCGGCTCTCTTCTTGTGGAGAGCCAAAGTTCAGCTAACGTTATTCGGAAGTTAGCGCCGGAAAGTCTCTAAATAGACGACGAAAGATCAACGTAGTCTCCCTATCCCTGTTATTTACTTAGAATTTCTTGATTTTTATTGTTTATTCAGGGTCTACCCATGGGCAAGAGAGTACCCCTTCCGGACGCGGCTTTGCAACGAGACTGTAAAGGGAACAGCGCAAATTCTTTCGGCCCTGTGGCCGATTCGCTGCTTGACTCCTGGGGGCTCTTTCGTTCCAACCGCGACCCGCCAAAAGGGCCGCGAACTGCGGGGTTGCGGGCATGCAAAACGCCGCGCCCCAGAGGAGGCGCGGCGTTGGAATTACCGCTTCGTGTTTGGCTGTGGGGACTTAGCCCAGCGCCTTCACACGAGCGTAGAGCCGTGAGATCTTCCGCGCGGCCGTGTTCTTGTGCAGCACGCCGGCGCGCACGCCGCGGTGCAGTTCCGGCTGGGCGTCCTTGAACGCCTGGGTGGCGGCTTCCTTGTCGCCCGAGGCGATGGCGAGCTCCACCTTTTTGACGTAGCTGCGAATGCGGCCACGGCGCTCGCCGTTGATGACAGCGCGGCGCTCGTTGCGGCGGATCCGCTTCTTGGCGGACAGATGATGGGCCATAAGTCTCGACCTTCGTTTATATAAAGCTGTACGGGTGATCTGAAGGCCGGGGTTATACCCGCCGACTTGGGGGCCGTCAAGCCGCCTTCGGACCCAATTTCAAACCCGCCTCAGCGGTTCTTCCACTCGGGTTTGCGCTTTTCGGCGAAGGCGCTCATGCCCTCCTTCTGATCCTCGGTCGAGAAGGTCGAGTGGAATACCCGGCGCTCGAAGAGAATGCCCTCGGCGAGATTGGTCTCGTAGGAGCGATTCACTGCCTCCTTGCACATCATCACCGTGGGCTGGGAGAAGCCGGCGATCTTGGTCGCGATGCGCAGCGCCTCCTCCTGAAGCTCGCCGGCGGGCACCACCTTGGCGACCAGGCCCGCGCGCAGCGCGGTGTCGGCGTCGATGAACTCGCCCGTCAGGCACATCAGCATGGCCAGGGACTTGTTGGTGTAGCGGGTCAGGCGCTGCGTGCCGCCGGAACCGGGGATCGTGCCGATGGTGATCTCCGGCTGGCCGAACTTGGCGTTGTCGCCCGCGATGATGATGTCGGCCATCATCGCCAGCTCACAGCCGCCGCCCAGCGCGAAGCCGGACACCGCCGCGATGGTCGGCTTGCGGCAGGTGGCGAGCCGCCCCCAGCCCTTCGTGATGAAGTCCTGGGTATAGACGTCCATGTAGTCCTTGGCCTTCATCTCCTTGATATCGGCGCCGGCGGCGAAGGCCTTCTCCGAGCCGGTGATCACGATGGCGCCGACTTCCTCGTCGGCCTCGAAGGCGTTCAAGGCCTCCTCCAGCTCGGCGATCAGGGCGGCGCAGAGCGCGTTCAGCGCCTGCGGACGGTCGAGGGTGACGAGTCCGACGCCGCCCTTCTTCTCGGTCTTGATGTTCTCGTAGGCCATGGGTCTCGTTCGCTCCTTTCGGGTGGCGAGTGGGGGTAGAAAGATGAAAAGGCGAAAACGTCTCCGCGCGCTGGCGAAGGGCGCTCTCTATTGCGGCTGCAGGGTGAAGTGGACCACCAGTCGGTCGCCCTCACGGCTGTAGCTGAGGGTGAGCTGTTCGTCACCCCTGGTATAGGAATCCCGGCCGCCGGCCTGCCAGCCGAGCTGCGGCAAGGTCGTGCCGTAGAAGCCGCGCACCTCTTCCAACGGCAGGGTGCCGGCGGCTTCCGCCTCGACGATGCGCCCGGCGGGCTTGTTGAAGACCAGGGCCGCGCTGCGGTCCTCCACCAGCCCTTCGGCCAGCGGCACGTCGTCGATATCCTTCAAGAAGAGCGTCTCTGCCAAGGCGGCGGGCGCGGCTGCAAGGAAAAGCGCGCAGAGAGCCAAGGGCGCGAGCAGCGCCAGCAGGGATCGGCCGGTCAGGAGTCGGTTCGCGTTCATGGGCCCCTTTCCTACCCTAGCGCTGGCGGCGGGGACAATAGAAAGTCGAGCGGTTGGACTGCACCATGCGCTTGATGCCGCCGCCCGCCGCCGTCCCGCCGCAGTCGCAAGCCGGGCAGAGGCCGCCCTCTTTTCCGTAGACGGCCCACTCGTGCTGGAAATATCCCAGCTCGCCGTCGGCCTGCACATAGTCCCTGAGAGAGGAGCCGCCCGCGGCGATGGCGCGGGTCAGCACCGACTTGACCGCCGTGGCCAGCCGCTCGGCCCTGCCTCCCTGCACCGTGCGGGCGAGGCGGCGGGGCGAGATCCCGGCGAAGAAGAGCGCCTCGCTAACGTAGATGTTGCCAAGCCCGGCCACCACGCGCTGATCCAGAAGCGCCGCCTTGATCGGGGAGGCCTTGCCGCGCAACGCCTCGGCCAGCCTCGGGCCATTGAAGGCGTTGCCCAGCGGTTCAGGACCCAGGTCGCGCAACAGAGGATGGACGCTAAGCGCCGCCTCGTCCGCGATCAGGTCCATGATCCCGAAGCGCCGGGCGTCGTTGAAGCGGACCTGCCGCCCCTCTTCCGTCTCGAAGACCACGTGGTCGTGCTTTTCCAGCGGCAGGGCGGGATCGTCGATCAGCAGCATGCGGCCCGACATGCCCAGGTGGCAGAGCAGCACCTGTCCGTCGTCCATGTGCAGCAGCAGGTACTTGGCGCGCCGCTCTATGCGCTCGACGCGCCGGCCTTCGAGCCGTCCGGGGAAGTTCTCGGGCAAGGCAAAGCGCAAGTCTGGCCGGCGCTGAAGCACGCGCGTCAGGCGGCGGCCTTCCAGCACCGGGGCCAGGCCCCGCTTCACGGTCTCTACTTCTGGCAGTTCTGGCATGCGCGAAGGTCTGCGGCGTTGGGTCCCGGAATTGGGTGGCGCGAACAGTAGCGCAAAGGCGGAGCGCGCGCTATCTTCGCCGCCATGACCGGTGAGAACCACAGCAACGACAGCGACAACCGCACGGCTTCCTTTGGATTCCGCGAAGTGGCGGCGGCCGAGAAGCAGCCGCTCGTCCAGGGCGTCTTCCGTTCCGTGGCGAGCCGCTACGACCTGATGAACGACCTGATGTCCGGCGGCATCCACCGCCTCTGGAAGCGCGAGATGGTTTCCTGGCTGCGCCCGAGACCGGGACAGGCGCACCTGGATGTCGCGGGCGGCACCGGGGATATCGCCTTTCGGATCCGGGACAAGGTGGGCGCCGACAAGGCGGGGCCGATCACGGTCTGCGATCTGACGCCGGAGATGCTGGAGGTCGGGCGCGACCGCGCGCTGGATCACGGCGTTCTGTCGGGCATCCATTGGGTCTGCGGCGACGCCCAGCGCCTGCCCTTCCCCGACCGCTGCATGGAGAGCTACACGATCGCCTTCGGCCTGCGCAACGTGACGGACATCGACCTGGCGCTGGCCGAGGCGAAGCGGGTGTTGAAGCCGGGTGGACGTTTCCTCTGCCTGGAGTTCAGCCATGTGGTGCTGCCGCTGTTCGACGAGATCTACGACCGCTATTCCTTTTCCGTCCTGCCTTGGCTCGGACAACGGATCGCCAACGACCGCGAGTCCTATCAGTATCTCGTGGAATCCATCCGCCGCTTTCCCAAGCAGGAAAAGCTCATCGAACGCATGACCCGGGCCGGACTCGCGCGCTGCAGTCATCGCAACCTGACGGGCGGCATCGCCGCACTCCATTCCGGCTGGCGTCTTTAAAGGGCGCCCCCTGGCGAGCCGATAGGAAGTCCCCCCATGCTGCGCACCCTGCGCTCCTTTTTCCGGCTACTGACCATCGCCCATGTCATGGCGCGAAACGACGCGCTTGCCTTCCTGGAGAGCCTGGAGATCGCGCCCGGCACAGCGCGGCTGCTGCGGATCGTTGTGCCGCGCCGCAAGGAGGGGCGGCCCGGCGAGAAGCTGGCCGCCGCGCTCACGCGCCTGGGGCCCAGCTTCATCAAGCTCGGGCAGTTCCTCTCCACCCGCGCCGACCTGATCGGCGAGCAGGTGGCGGCCGACCTCTCCGAGTTGCAGGACAGCCTGCCGCCCTTCTCCCCCGCCGAGGCGCGCGCTCTCGTCGAAGATGAACTGGACGCGCCGCTGGAAACGCTGTTCCGCGATTTCGAACTGGAGGCGATCTCCGCTGCCTCCATCGCCCAGGTGCACTTCGCGGTCACCAGCGAGGGCGAGGAGGTCGCGGTCAAGGTGCTGCGCCCCGGCGTGGAGAAGGCCTTCAAGCGCGACCTCGACCTCTTCTATTGGCTGGCTGAGCTGGCCGTGCGGCTCCAGCCCAGGGTCAAGCGTCTGAAGCCGCTGGAACTGGTGGCCCTGTTCGAGGAGCAGGTCACCATGGAAATGGACCTGCGCCTGGAAGCAGCCGCTGCTTCGGAGCTGGCCGAGAACTTCGAGGGCGACGAGAGCTACCGCCTGCCCGTCGTGGATTGGGAGCGAACGGCGCGGCGCGTCCTGACCACCTCGCGCCTTTCCGGCATCCCGATGGACGACCGGGACGCGCTGCTGGCGGCCGGCCACGACCTGCAGGACATCCTGACCAAGGCGGCGGCGATCTTCTTCAATCAGGTGTTCCGCGACGGCTTCTTCCACGGGGATCAGCATCCCGGGAACATGTTCGTCGACGAAGAGGGCAATATCGGCGCGGTCGATTTCGGGATCATGGGGCGGCTCAGCCGGGCCGACCGGATCGTGCTGGCCGACATGCTGCTGGCCGTGCTCGACAAGGACTACCGCAAGCTGGCCCAGGTGCAGGTGCAGGCCGGCTTCCTGCCGCCGGGCCGCCCGCTCGACAGTTACGTCCAGGCGCTGCGCAGCGTGTGCGAGCCGATCTTCGGCAAGTCGCTGGAGGAGATCTCCTTCGCGCGTCTCCTGGCCCAGCTTTTCCAGCTCACCGAATCCTATGAGCTGGAGGTGCAGCCGCAGCTCACGCTGCTTCAGAAGAACATGATGATGGCCGAAGGCGTCAGCCGCGTGCTCGACCCCAGCCTCAACATCTGGAGCCTCGCCGAACCGCTGATCGCCGAGTGGGTCGCCGCCAACCGGGGCCCCCAGGCGCGCATCCGCGACGCGCTGGAGACCTTCGAGGACACGCTGGCGCGCCTGCCGCGCATCGCAGAAAACCTGGAGAAGGTTTCCGCCGAGCTCGCGGAGACCGGACTGCGGGTCCATGGCGGCGACGCAGGCGGCGGGCAGGGCCTTTGGAACCGCCTTCCGCTGATTCTGGCCTTGGCGGCGCTGGCCCTCGCCGCAACTGCGATCTTGGATTGAGTCTATAAAATACCCACATTTCCTGTAGAAAACTTGCGTCCCCTCAGGTCTGCGCGTATTTTCGCGAGTTCGGAGGGGTAATTCATTGCCGAAGGTAGATGGGATGTTGCAGGGAAAGAGAATCCTGCTGATCGTGGCGGGCGGAATCGCCGCCTATAAGTCTCTGGAACTGGTGCGCCGCCTGCGCGAACGCGGTGCGTCGCTGCGCGCCGTGCTGACCCGCTCGGGCGCTCAGTTCGTCACGCCGCTCTCCCTCTCGGCGCTGACAGAAGACAAGGTCTACGGCGAGCTCTTCGACCTGACCGACGAGCAGGAGATGGGCCACATTCAACTGAGCCGCGATGCGGACCTCTTGGTGGTGGCGCCCGCGACCGCGGACCTGCTGGCCAAGATGGCCGGCGGCCTTGCCGACGACCTGGCCTCCACGGCGCTGCTGGCGACCGACAAGCCGGTTCTGGCCGCGCCGGCCATGAACGTTCGCATGTGGGAGCATCCCGCGACCCAGGCCAATCTCGCCACGCTGCGCGCGAGAGGCACGCTTTTCGTGGGTCCCAACGAAGGGCCCATGGCCTGCGGCGAGTTCGGCGAAGGCCGCATGGCCGAACCCGCGGAGATCATCGAGGCGATCGAGGCCGCCCTGGCTGGCGGCGGGCGGCTCGCGGGCCGCCGGGTGCTGGTCACCAGCGGCCCCACGCATGAGGCCATCGATCCCGTCCGCTACATCGCCAACCGCTCTTCGGGCAAGCAGGGCCATGCCATCGCCGCCGCGCTCGCGCGCCTCGGGGCCGAGACGCATCTGGTGACCGGGCCGGTCGCACTGCCCGATCCTCAAGGTGTGACGGTCACGCAGGTCGAGTCCGCCGAGGAGATGCTGTCGGCCTGTCGCGCCGCGCTGCCCGTGGACGCGGCTGTCTGCGCGGCCGCCGTCGCCGACTGGCGGGTCGCCGAGGCCGCGGCCCAGAAGATGAAGAAGAGCGGGGAGCTGCCATCCCTGGCTCTCACCGCCAATCCGGACATACTGGCCAGCCTTTCGGAGCCCGGGAACCAAAGGCCCCGCCTGGTCGTGGGCTTCGCCGCCGAGACCGAGAAGCTGATCGAGAACGCCAGAGCCAAGCTCGAGAAGAAGGCCTGCGACTGGATCCTCGCCAACGACGTCTCCAGCGCCACGGGCACCTTCGGCGGCGCGGAGAATGAGATACACCTGGTGAGCGCCCAGGGCGTGGAGGACTGGCCGCGCATGACCAAGGAAGCCGTCGCCCAGCGTCTGGCCGAACGTATCGCCGACCATCTGGATGAAGGAAAAGCCGCATGACGAAAGACGCCGGCGTGACCGTGGCGGTAAAGCGCCTGCCCCATGCCGAGGGACTGGACCTGCCGCAATACGCCACCGGTCAGAGCGCCGGGGTCGATCTCCGCGCCGCGCTGGAAGACCCGGTGACGCTGCAACCCGGAGAGCGCAAGCTGATCCCGACCGGCCTCGCCATCGCCCTTCCGGCGGCCTTCGAGGCGCAGGTGCGCCCCCGTTCGGGCCTGGCGTTGAAGCACGGCGTCACGGTCCTCAACACACCCGGCACCGTCGATGCGGACTACCGTGGGGAGATCGGCGTCATTCTGATCAATCTGGGCGACCAGCCCTTCACCATCGAGCGCGGCGAGCGCATCGCCCAGATGGTCGTGGCCCCGGTCAGCCAGCTCGCCTGGAACGAGGTCGCCGATCTGGAAGAGAGCGCGCGCGGCGCCGGCGGCTTCGGCTCCACCGGGCGCGGCGCCCTGGGCGGATGAGCCCGGCAGGTCAGAGGAGAGGTCATGCTACGCCTGTCAAAGAAACTGCTTTTCGCCATAGAAGCCGTGGTCGACATCGCCTACCACGCCGGGCCGGAGCCTGTGCGCTCGACCGACATCTCGGAGCGCCAGGGCATCCCGCGCCGCTATCTGGAGCAGGTTCTTCAGCACCTCGTGCACCACGAAATCCTGAGCGGCCAGCGCGGGCCGCGCGGCGGTTACCGCCTGGCGCGCGAACGCAGGCGCATCTCCATCGCCGAGATCATCCGCGTGGTGCGCGACCTGGAAGGAACCCCGGACCCCACATCGGTGCCCGAAGGCTCGGAGATCGGCATCAAGGTGGTGCGCCCCATCTGGATGGAGATGCAGCAGGAGATGATGGAGCGCTTTGAGAGCATGACGGTCGAAGACCTCTGCCGCAGGGCCCGCGAGAAGAACATCGAACGCGAGACGCCGGACATTCCCGATTTCTCAATTTAGCGGCCCGGCGAGGACAGCATGCCAAGCAGCGAGAAGAGCCGGGCGAAAGCCGAAGCCAGAGGCCGCATCTTCGGGTCCATTCTGGAGACCGTCGGCGCCACCCCCTTGGTGCGTCTTTCCAAGTTGGCGGATGCCCACGGCGTGGAGGCGGAGATCCTCGCCAAGTGCGAGTTCTTCAACCCGCTGTCCTCGGTCAAGGACCGGATCGGGCTCGCCATGATCGAGGCGATGGAGGCCGACGGACGCCTGACCCCCGGCAAGACCGTCCTGATTGAGCCGACCTCCGGCAACACCGGCATCGCGCTCGCCTTCGTGGCCGCGGCCAAGGGCTACCGGCTGATCCTCACCATGCCCGAGACCATGTCGGTGGAACGCCGCAAGATGCTGCGGCTGCTGGGCGCGGAGCTGGAATTGACCGAAGGCGCCAAGGGCATGCGCGGCGCCATTGCGCGGGCGAACGAACTGCTGGACGAGCTGCCGGACGCCGTCATGCCCCAGCAGTTCTCCAACCCCGCGAACCCGGAAGTCCACAGGAGAACCACGGCGCAGGAAGTGTTGATAGACTGCAGCGGCGAGCTCGATGTCTTCATGGGCGGCGTCGGCACCGGCGGCACCCTGACCGGGGTCGGGCAGGTGCTGAAGAAAGCCCTGCCAAGGGTGAAGATCGTCGCCGTCGAGCCCGAGGACAGCGCCGTGATATCCGGCGGCGAACCCGGCCCGCACAAGATCCAGGGAATAGGCGCCGGTTTCCTGCCGGAAAACCTCGATCCGAAGGTGATCGATCAGGTGATCGCGGTCTCGAACGAGCGCGCCTTCGCCATGGCGCGCGAGGCGGCCGCCCTGGAAGGCATGCCGGTCGGCATCTCCTCAGGCGCGGCCCTGGCGGCGGCGCTCGAACTGGGAGAAGGCCCGGACATGAAGGGTAAGCGCATCGTGGTCGTGCTGCCTTCCGCCGCGGACAGGTACCTCTCGACCGATCTCTTTGAGGGTCTGTAAGAGCCGATGGGCGATGACGCCCCTAAACCGCTGGACACTCTGTTGCGTGAGGCGCGCGCCTGCGACATCTGCGCGGCGCATCTGCCGCTGGGCCCCCGCCCCGTCTTGCGCGCCGCCCCCTCGTCCCGGCTTTTGATCATCGGACAGGCGCCCGGAACGAAGGTGCACGAGAGCGGCGTTCCCTGGAACGACGCCTCCGGAGAGCGCCTGCGCGACTGGATGGGAGTGACGCCAGAGACCTTCTACGACGAGACCAAGATAGCGATCCTGCCCATGGGCTTTTGCTATCCCGGCCGCCTGCCGCGCGGCGGCGACGCCCCGCCGCGACCGGAATGCGCGCCGACCTGGCACCCGCCCCTGCTCGACAGCCTGCCGAATGTCCGCCTGACCCTGCTTGTCGGGCAGTACGCCCAGGGCCGCTATCTCGCCGAGGTGAAGGCCAAGACGCTGACCGAGACGGTGCGCAACTTCGCGGCTTATGGCACGCGGGTCATACCGCTGCCGCACCCCTCCTGGCGCAACACGGCCTGGATGAAGAAGAATCCCTGGTTCGAGCGGGACCTGCTGCCCGTGCTGCGCGCGCGGGTCACCTCGATCCTCAAGAGCGCCCGCTCTTGAGCCAAATGGCTCAAGCCTGGGCTTCGATCCGGTCCATATCGTCGTCGGAATAGCCGAAGTGGTGCCCAATCTCGTGGATCAGCACGTGGCGCACGACATGCATCAGGTCTTCCTCCATGTCGCACCAGTAGTCGAGGATCGGGCGGCGGTAGAGGTAGACGATATCCAGGTCCTCCGCCTGATCGCTCACCGAGCGGCGGATCAGGTCTACACCCTGATAGAGACCCAGCAGGTCGAAGGGGGTCTCGCAGTCCATGGCCTCCAGAATATCGTCGTCTGGGAAGTCCACGACGCGGATCACGACCCCATCGCAGTGACGGCGCAGGAACGCCGGAATCGAGGCATAGGCCTCCCGCGCCATGGACTCGATGTCCGCCAGCGTCGGGGGCGTCGTGAAGCGCCTTCCTGCAGCGTAGGCCATGGCCACCTTCTCCTTCTTTCTTCCAGTCCGGGCCTCCAGCCTGGGTCCGCCGCTTGACCCTCGCGGGCCGGTGGTCCCAGTCTAGCCCCCCTGAGAAGCGAAAACCCCGCAAACAAGGAGCAACCGGACATGGCCGAGAAACTCTCAAGCGCGGATCGTCAGGCCGCGCTCTCCGATCTGGCGGGCTGGGAAACGGTTTCCGACCGCGACGCCATCGCCAAGACCTTCAAGTTCAAATCCTTCATAGAGGCCTTCGGGTTCATGACCCGCGTGGCGCTCCATGCCGAAAAGATGAACCATCATCCCGAATGGTCCAACGTCTACAATCAAGTGACCATCACTCTGACGACTCACGATGCAGATGGTCTTACCCCGTTGGATATCAAGCTAGCCCAGAAGATCGAGCGGGAAGCGGCGCGTTGACGCCTCCAGCCAAACCGGAGCGAGCCGGGTTCTACTCCAGCGGGACGGAACAGACAAGTCCACGATCCAAGAAGGCAAAGCGGCGGGCGTGAGCCAAGTCACCATCGTTCTATCAACCTACAACCGGCCCTGGGCGCTGCGCCTGGCCATCGAAGGGGTCCTGGGACAGACCCGGGACGACTGGCGCCTGCTGGTTGTCGGAGACGCCTGCTCCCGCTCCACTGGGCGCTGCGTCAGGGGTTTTCGCGACCCGCGCATCCACTACGTCAACCTCTCAGGGCGCTTTGGCGAGCAGTCCGGGCCGAACTCGGTCGGGCTGCTTCTCGCGGAGACACCCTATGTCTGCTTCCTGAACCACGACGATCTCTGGTTGCCCGACTTTCTGGAACGCGGCCTCGCTGCGCTGGAGCGCGAGAAGGCCGACTTCCATACCGGCGGCACGGCCTTTATCGCTCAAGACCCGCAAACGCTCTTCGACTATCACGTGATCGAGCGCTCGGCCCAGTCCCGGCGCATCGAGGAGGCCTTTCTCGCCGCCCCCTTCCTGTTCGAGCCCATCAGCGCCTGGATTCTGCGCAAGGAGGCGGCTCAGCGTGTCGGCCCCTTCCGCCATTCCAGCGAAATCCACCGTTTACCGCTCATCGACTGGCTCAATCGGGCGGCCCGCGAAGGGCTGAAGCACTGCGACGATCAGACCTTTACCGTCGTGAAGGACAACTGCCGTCCCCGGCTTCTGCCTCGCAGGCAGTACTACAAGGAGCTTCCGCTCGGCCTCTGGCGCGCATCGCGCAGACTTCGCAAGCTCGGATGCGAAGCGTTCCGGCTTCATCTGGAGGAGAGCTTCAAGGGCTGCCTCAGCCTGGGGTGGGTTCCCCGTGACCCTTACGAAGCGCCTCCCCTGCCCAAGCGGGTCCACGCGAAGCTTGGCGAGCGGGTCACGGCCCAGATGCGCGACCACTTCTTGGAGACGGGCGAGGATCTCTTCGAGGTCAGCCGGGACGAGGCCGGCACCGTGAAAGGCGGCAGCATCAGAAACATACTTCAACAGCGCACAGGTGAAGACATGCCCGCGCCGCCAGATCTGGAAGCGATGTTGGCCGAAGCGCGGGCATCGCTGCCCTGGGGGCGCGCATGACCCTGGCGGAGTGGCTGGAGCGGCTGCGCGAGGCCCGCAAGGGGCGGGTTGAGAGGATCCCTCTCAGCCAGTCACGGGAATGGCTGTGGGACGATGGTGTCGTCCGGCATCGCAGCGGCGGATTCTTCAGCATCGAAGGCGTCAGGGTCGCGCGGGAGGGCTCAGCCTTCGACCGCTGGACAGCGCCCATGATCCGGCAGCCCGAGATTGGGCTGCTGGGCTTCCTTCGCCACGAGGATGCCGGGGGCGCGCGCTACCTGTTGCAGGGAAAATCCGAGCCGGGGTCGATCCATTGGGTACAGGTGGGCCCCAGCGTCCAGGCCACCAGAAGCAACTACCTGCGCCTGCACAAGGGTGCGGCGACCCGCTACCTCGATCTTTTCCGGACCGATCGGCCCTCCACCGGCCAGAACGACGGCTTTGCGGGCATTCTTCAATCGGAGCAGGGCACGCGGTTCATCAAGAAGTACAACGGCAACGCCGTCGTGACCTTGCAAGAACCCGTCGAACCGGAGGATGAAGCCTGGCGGTGGTTTCCCGCGGGCGAGCTGCGGGCCGCGCTCGCCCAGGACTTTTCGGTCAACACCGATGCCCGCTCCGTCCTTGTATCGGCGCCCTGGCGGGACTTGGCCGAGGGGCGTCAGCCCTTCGCCGCAACAGACGGCTTTGCAGCGGAGAGTGACAGCGGCCTCCGGTCGCTGCGAGACGCTCTCGCCCGCTCCCATGCGCAGGGCGCGTCGCGATTGGCGGATGGAGAACTCGACCGAGTCCTGGACCGGTTGCAGGCGCTCCGTGACGAGGGTGCTCCGGAGCTCCAGAAGGTTCCGCTGGAGGCCCTGCCCGGTTGGCGCGAAGCCTGGGGCGACCGGCCGCCGCAGAGCGATAAGGGCCCGGACTCGCTGGGCTATGGCTTCTTCAGAGTCGAGGCCCCCGGGCGCGAGGTTGAGCAGTGGGATCAGCCTTTCCTGTTCTGCGAGGAACGCCCGACCTTCGCGCTGCTTCTGTGGGAGCGTCGGGGCCTGCCCGTTCTCGGCTTCTCCTGGCGCTCAGAGCCGGGGTTCGGCCCCCTGGTGCAGCTTGGCGTCAGCCTTCAAAGCGATACGCCGCGCCCCGGATTGGGTGAGCTTCTAGAAGGGCGCAAAGCCGAACTGGAGGTGATCCAGTCGGATGAGGGCGGGCGTTTCTTCAACGCCATCGGGATCTACCAGCTGCACGATCTGCGAGATCACTCGCTGCCCCAGGAGGCGGAACAGCTTGTCTGGTTGAACCTCGCTCAAGTCGAGGCGCTCTGCCGACGGCCTGGGGTTTTCACCAACGAGGCGCGCTCCGCCCTCTCGGTCCTGCTCAGCCTTCTCTAGACCGCCCGCCGCAAAGGAGTCTTACAAAGCGTCACGGCTTTCTAGTAACCTTTCCGGTCTTGGAAGATGGGAGACCGGACCATGGAGTACTACGATCTCGGCCGCTATTCGCGGGGCATCACCACCTCTTCGCCCGAAGCCCAACTCTGGTTCGACCGGGGGCTGAACTGGACCTTCGCCTATAACCACGAAGAGGCGGTCAACTGTTTCAAGAAGGCGTTGGAGCACGACCCGGACTGCGCCATCGCTCATTGGGGCGTCGCCTATGCCATCGGCCCCAATTACAACATGCCCTGGGAACTCTTCGACCCGGAGGGCAAGGCCGAAGCGCTGGCGGCCGCGTACGACGCGGCGCGCAGAGCCTGCGAACTGGCCGCCCCCGCCTCGCCCGCCGAGCAGGCCTTGATCGCTGCCCTTCCCGCGCGCTATCCCGAACGCACGCCGATAGAGGATCAATCCTCCTGGAACGACGACTTCACCGACGCCATGCGTCTGGCCTACGAGGCGCATCCGGATGACCTGGAGATCGCCACGGTCTTCGTAGAAGCGATCATGAACCGGACCCCCTGGCAGATGTGGGACTTGAAGACGGGGGGCGTGGCAGAGGGCGCAGGCACCGAAGAGGCGCGCCACGTGCTGGAGCGCGCCATGGCCGAACTGCCAGGCGCCATGGAGCATCCCGGCATCCTGCATCTCTACGTCCACCTGATGGAGATGTCGCCCTTCCCGGAACTGGCGCTGAAGGCGGGCGACAAGCTCAGGACCCTGGTGCCCGACGCCGGTCACCTGATCCACATGCCGACCCACATCGACATCCTCTGCGGCCACTATCACGACGTCCTCGTCTCCAACCAGGACGCCATCGTCGCCGACCGCAAGTTCCTGGAGCGCGACGGCTACATGAACCTCTATTCGTCCTACCGCACCCACAACTACCATTTCGCCATCTATGGAGCGATGTTCCTGGGCCAGCTCGAACCGGCCCTGGCCGCCGCCGAGGAACTGATCGAGACCACGCCGGAGGAGCTTATCCGCCTGGCGTCTCCGCCCATGGCGGACTTCATCGAGGGCTATATCCCCATGAAGCAGCATGTGCTGATCCGCTTCGGGAAATGGCGCGAGATCACGCAGCAGGCGCTGCCCGAGGACCCGGAGCTCTACTGCGTCACCACGGCCATGATCCACTACGCCAAGGGGGTCGCGCATGCGGCGCTGGGCGAGGTGCCCGAGGCCGAGCAGGAGAAGGCGCTCTTCCTCGCCGCCCAGAAACGCGTGCCGGAGAGCCGGCTGCTCCACAACAACACTTGCCAGGACCTGCTGAAGATCGCCGAGGCGATGCTCGACGGCGAGATCGAGTACAGGAAAGGCAACTTCGACGCCGCCTTCGCTCACCTGCGCCGTTCGGTGGAGTTGGACGACGCCCTGCCCTACGACGAGCCCTGGGGCTGGATCCAGCCGACCCGCCACGCCTTGGGCGCGCTGCTCTTCGAACAAGGCCGGGTCGAGGAGGCGGAGGCCGTCTACCGCGAGGACCTGGGCCTCGGCGGAAAGCTGAGCCGAGCGACCGTGCACCCCGACAACGTCTGGAGCCTGCGCGGCCTGCACCAGTGCCTGGAAGCGCGGGGAGACACAGCTAGCATGGAGGCGAGGCTGATCAAGCAGCGCCTGGACCTCGCCGCCGCGCGCGCCGACGTGCCGGTCAAGGCGTCTTGCTTCTGCGCACGCGCGGCCCAGGCCGCGGAATAGAGCGGCGCGGCGCGACGCCTGCCGGGGCGTTCGTTTGATCCGGGATGACGGCGCCTAGGACTTGTCGAAGGCCTTGGCCAGCAGCTCCTCGGCCGCCTCTAGAGCCTGTTCGGCGTTCTTGGCCGTTGCGTCGCCGCCGACCGCATCGACCAGGGTCGGGTTGGACAGGAAAGCAGGGCCGCCGATCAGAACGCCGATGCGGCGGTTCTTCGAGGCTTCGCGGATCGCGGGGATCGCCTTGGCGACCTTCTGGACCTGAGTCTCCGCACCGACGGAGATGCCGATGAGCGGGAACCACTGCTTTTCGATCATCTCCAGAAGCTCGTTGCCGACCTCCATCTCGATCCCGCCGTGCACGTCCCAGCCGCCGAGGCGGAAGAACTCCCGCACCACGATGACACCGAAGAAATGCTGTTCGCCGGGCGCGCGGGCAATCGCGATGCGGCGGGTCTGGTCGTAGCCCTGAGGTTCGGCGACGCTGTGGTCGCCAATCTGGTGCAGAACCAACTGCAACGCGCCCAGCGCCTGGGTGACGCCGAAGAAGTCCATGCGGTCGTCTTCCCACATGCGGCCCACTTCCTGAGCGACCGGCGCCAGCAGGTTCAGGTAGATGAACTGAACCGGCACACCGGCCTTCAAGAGGCCGAGGATCAGCTTGCGGGATTCCTCGAGCTGATAGTTGCAGAAGAGTTTCAAGGCCTTGGGGTAGGCCTCGGTCAGGAGAGCTTCGTACTCCGACGGGTCGGCCTTCACGCCGAGGCGTCCGTAGTGGCGTTCCTGAGCTTTGACGAGTTCCGGAATTACGCTGCGTTCAATGACGCCAGCGAGGCTTCGTACCTCATCCTCTCCCAAGCCACCCAAGCTCTCCGGGCCGAGAAAGGAAGAAGCGTAGTCGGCCTTGGAACTAGGTTCCGGCCTATCGTGCGACATGCGCGCCCTCCCTGCCGTGCCGCAACGACTGTCTCCTGGTTTCAAAGCACCGGAAACTTGCGGGAATTCGTTGCTTGCACCGCGACTGAAAGGAAATCATACACGAAAGAATAATGGGTCTGTAAAGCAGACTCGGTAATTCTGCGTGAAATAGGCGTGGATAAGAACGACTGGCGTCGCGGATAACCGCGCGCTAGAACTGGAACTTAAACTCTACCAAGCGGCTGAAAAGGCTCAGAGAATCATCATGCCAAGACACCTAGACCTCGCCGAACTGCAGGCCGGCCTGCCGCAGATCCTCAATTCCCCCTCCGACGAGGGAGTTCTGGAGGGCATCGTCGTCCGCCCCGCGAAAGGCGAGCGCCTGGAGCCCGAGAGCGTCGCGATTTCCAGCGCGGGCGGACTGGAGGGCGACCACTGGGCCAAGGGCTGCTGGAAGTCCCTGGAGGATGGAAGTCCGGACCCGGACGTTCAGATCTGCATCATGAACGCCCGCTGCATCGCCCTGGTCGCCCAGGAACGCAGCAACTGGGCGCCCGCCGGCGACAACCTCTTCATCGACATGGACTTAACGCCGGGGAACCTGCCGCCGGGCCAGCGCCTTCGGATCGGCAGCGCCGTCATCGAGATCACGGCCGTGCCCCACAACGGCTGTTCGGCCTTCATCGAACGCTACGGGCGCGATGCCTGCCTTTTCGTGAATTCCGGCGAAGGCCGGAAACTGAAGCTGCGCGGCATCTACGCCCGCGTGGTCGAGGACGGCAGGGTCTCGCTGGGCGACAGGGTCGTGAAGATCGCTTAGGGCCGCCCGGCTCTGGCCGTCACTGCATGCGCATCGCACCGTCCAGGCGGATGGTGTCGGCGTTCAGCATGGTGTTCTCGCAGATGTGCATCACCAGCTTTGCGAATTCGCTGGAATGGCCGAAGCGGTGCGGGAAGGGCACCTGGCTGGCGAGGTTGTCCTGCACCTCCTGCGGCATGTTCAAGAGCAGCGGCGTTCCGATCAGGCCCGGCGCGATGGTCAGGACGCGCACGCCGTTCTTCGCGAACTCGCGCGCCGCGGGCAGCATCATGCCCATGATCCCGGCCTTGGAGGCGGAATAGGCGACCTGGCCCAACTGGCCCTCGACGGCGGCGATGGAGGCCGTGGAAATGATCACGCCGCGCTCGCCGTCCTCGTTGATCGGATCCGCGGCCAGCATGTCGGCGGCGCCGAGACGCAGCAGATTGAAGCTGCCGATCAGGTTGACCTGGATGACCTTCTCGAAGGCTTCCAGCGGCATGGGGCCGTCACGGCCCACGATGCGTTTGGCGGGCGCGATGCCAGCGCAGTTCACCACGATCCGGCAGGGGCCATGCGCCTCGCGCGCTTTGGCGACGGCGGCTTCGGCGTCGGCGGCCGAAGAGACGTCGCAGACGAGGCCCAGGCCGCCGATCTCCTTGGCGACGGCGTCCACCGCCTCCTGATTGAGGTCCAGAACGGTCACCTTGGCGCCCGCGGCCGCCAGATGGCGCGCCGTCTCCGCCCCCAGACCCGAGCCGCCGCCCGTCACGATCGCTGCAAGTCCCTTTACGTCCATGGTCGTGTCTCCTCGCTATCAAATACGAAGGCCAAAGGGGTCAGCTGCGCCAGCGCAGCGTCTCCTCCTTGACCGGGTTTTCAAAGGCGCGGCCCTCCTCGCGGGCGCGCATCCATTCTTTCTTCACGCGGTTGAACCACTTGGCCTGCTTGTCGGCGTCGTCCACCAGGATCAGCGCGGGATCGTAGGCCAAACCCTCCTGCTGGCGCACCACCACGACCCGGTCCTGGGTCAGGAAGATGTCCGCCAGCTTGCGGATGACCGGGCTGAAGGGCTTCAGCCAGTCCATGGTCCAATAGAGCATGTTGTGGACCACCGTCTCGGTCTCGGTGACCGGCGTGATCGCCGTCAGGTTCACCACGGCATGCTTCGAGCCACGCACATGCTCGATGCGCAGGCCCGGCAGGCTGTAGCTGATCTCGGTGGTGACGCCCTCGCCCAGCAGCTTGTAGACCCGGTTCTCGCTGGGCAGCGTGTGACGCTTCATGCGCCAGCCGTAGGGCGCGGGCTCGAAGTGCTTCTCCTTGCGGCGCAGCGTCGTGGCGCCCTGCTTCCACCACCAGGAGGTATGGACGAAGGCTGCGTGGGTCGGGTCCATCAAGCCGAAGGCCGCGTGATCCATGGAACAGGGAAAGGTCTGGGATACCAGCACACCCGGCCCGCCCGCACCGACGTCGGGCAGCTCCGGCGGCGGCGGGACGCCCGGCCCCTCGTCCTCGGGACTATCGGAAAAGCGGACCCAGACGTTGCCTTGGATCTCCTTGGCCTGGAAAGCCTTGGTGCAGACGCGCGTCAGGTCCAGTTTCTGCTCCTCCACCAGCGAGGGGATCAGCGTGCACTGCCCCTGCCCGTCGAAGCGCCAGCCGTGGTAGCTGCACTGCACCTCGCGTCCGTCGAAGCGTCCGTAGGAAAGCGGGATGCCGCGGTGCGGGCAGATATCCCGCAGGACGAAGACCTCGCCGTCGTCCCGGCGGCAGAAGACCAGCGGTTCGCCCATGACCTTGGCGGCGGTCATGGCGCCCGGCTTCAGCTTGCGTCCGGAATCGGCCAGCGCAAGGTACCAGAAGTCCTTGAGGAGCTTTGCGCCGCCTGCCTGCAGCATGCCTTTCCTGTCCCCCGGATTGAGCGGGCCGGAACCCGGCCACGGTTCGAAGGTTTGTCTATCAGAGCCCCGTGACTTTGTCAGGCCCTAGAAGCCGGACGCCCTCGGTCCCATATGCTTTAGGCCATGACCGATCAGGAAGAGGATAAAAAGCTGGAGCGCTACGAGCGCGATGCCGAACGGGTCGAGCAGGGCTTCTGGCCCAAGGTCCGGAAGTTCATCGGCCGGGTGCCCTTCATCGAGGACGCCGTGGCCTCCTATTACTGCGCCGTGGACCCCAAGACGCCCTTCCAGGTGAAGGCCATCATCATGGGCGCGCTCGCCTACTTCGTCCTGCCCACCGACATGGTGCCCGACATCATCGCCGGGCTCGGCTTCGGCGACGATGCCGCGGTCTTCTACGCCGCCTGGAAAACCATCAGCGGACACGTGACCCCGACACACTTCGCCAAGGCCCGCGAGACCCTGCGGCGTATCAGCGGCGATGACGTGATCGAGGGGTAACGCCGCTCTGGCCGCGCGGCTCCCCGGGCGCTATCTCCTCCTCAGACGCCAACCTGAACAGACGAGCCGCCCATCATGTCTTTGAACGAAGTCCCCCTGCCCGCCCGCCAGATCGGCTTCGCCGGTCTCATCCCCTTCGCCGCCGCTCCGCTCGGCGCCTATCTGCTGCCCGACCCGGAACGCTTCCAGGCGGCCCAGGCGGGCGTCGCCTACGCCGCCGTGATCCTCAGCTTCCTGGGCGCGGCCCACTGGGGACTGGCGCTGGCCGGATACGGAACGCAAGGCGCGAAGACGGGAATGACCCCGCAGCGGGCCTGGCTTTCCGTCCTGCCCTGCCTCATCGCCTGGCTGGCGCTGCTGATGGTGCCCCAGGTTGCGGTGCTGACGCTGATGGCCGGCTTCCTCATCACCTATATCGTGGAAAAGCGCGGCGCGGAGGCCGGTCTCGTACCCGCATGGTACATGAGCCTTCGCCTGCCGCTGACGCTGGGTGCGCTCGCCTCGCTGGCAGCCCTCGCCGCCTTCGCCTTCGGGATCTAAAGGCGAGCGCTCAGCCCAGCGTGACGTCCAGGAACATCATCACGACGAAGCCCGCGACCAGCGCCAGGGTGGCCCGGCTTTCCCGCCCCTCCCGGTGAGTTTCGGGGATCACCTCGCCGGAGATCACGTAGAGCATGGCGCCCGCCGAACTCGCCAGCGCCCAGGGCAGCACGGCATCTCCAAAACTAACCGCCGCTGCGCCGATGATGCCGCCGACCGGCTCCACCAGGCCGGTCAGCAGCGCGACCAGGAAGGCGTAGCGTCGCGTGAAACCCTCCGAGACCAGGGCGGCGGCCACCGCCAGACCCTCCGGCATGTTCTGTAGGCCGATGCCGATCATGATCGACAGGCCGTTGGAGACATCGTCGGTTCCGAAACCGACGCCGACGCTAAGTCCCTCTGGGAAGTTGTGCAGCGTGATCGCGATGATGAAGAGCCAGTTGCGGCCCAGCGAGTAGCCGAGCGCGCCCTCCTTGCCCTTCTCGAAATGCTGGTGCGGCACGAGGTTGTGGATCTGCCAGATCACCAGCGCGCCGATCAGGACCCCGGCGCCCACCACCAGCGCGGCGGTGACGGCGCCCTGGTCGATCTCGACCCGCTCCATGGCCGGCAGGATCAGCGAGAAGACCGTGGCCCCCAGCATGATGCCCGCCGCCACCGCGAGCAGCATCGCCTGGCCCTTCACCTTGTGGCCGAGGCCGAAAAGTATCGGCAGGGCGCCCAGTCCCGTGCAGAGGCCCGCGGCGAGGCTGCCGAGCGATCCGGTCACAAGAACCGGCCATTGCTGGAGGGCTTCGAACATGGTCAGGACCTATCCAACCGTTGAACCGCGCGCCACTACAAGGGGCGGACGCCAGGGCGCCTGCGTTCGGTCTTCCGGACCCGCTCCCGCCAGACGATGTAGTAGGTGCTGGCGATGATGATGGCCGCCCCGCCCCAGGTCCAGACATCGGGCACCTCGGCGAAGAAAAGGTAGCCCACGATGGTTGCCAGCAGCAGCTTGGAATAGTCGAAGGGGGCCACGAAGGTCGCCTCCCCCGCGCGGTAGGCGCGCAGGATGCAGGCCTGGGAAATCATGCCAAGGACACCCACGCCCGCGAGCAGCAGCCACTCCAGGGGCGTCGGGTCGCGCCAGTGCAGGATCGCCGGGACGAGGGCCAGCAGGAAGGAGGCGACGCAGAAGTAGACCAGCATCGCCGTCTGGCTCTCACTGGCCGGAAGGCGCTTGACCAGCACCACGGCGACCGCGATGCAGAAGGCCATGGCGAGCGGCGCCAGCAAGACCGGCTCGAAGCTCCCGGAACCGGGCCGCAGCATCACCAGGACGCCCAGAAAACCGACCGCCGTCGCCGCCCAGCGGCGCCAGCGCACCGGCTCGCTCAGGATCAGCACCGCCAGGATGATGGTGAAGAGCGGTTGGGTGAAACCCAGCGCCGTCACGGTGGCGAGCGGAAGGTGCGCCAAGCCATAGAAGCCGAACAGCATGGCCGCGCCGCCAACGAAGCCGCGCAGCAGGTGGATCACCGGGTGGTTGGTCTTGAAGGCCGCCGGCCCAACCCGCCAGATGAAGGGCGCCAGAGCCACCAGTGCGAAAAAGACCCGCGCCAGGGAGGTCTGGAAGGGATCCATCCCGCCCGCCGAGAGCGTCTTCACCAGAAGCCCGTTCAAGGTAAAGCCCGTCCCGGCCAGGATCATCCAGCATGCGCCCTGCGCGTTGGGCGAAAGGCGCCGCCAGCGCCGGCGGGCCGGCAAGGTGAAGGGACGATGGTCGAGCGGGAAATCCATCGGCGCCGCGGCTCAGCGGCCTTGGGGCGCGGCGGAGGCCGCGCGTTGCGTCACGCGCTCGCGCGCGATCCGGGATTCACGATGCGCGATGTAGATGCTGGAGGCGGCGATGACGCCGGCGCCGATCCAGGTCCAGAGGTCCGTCGTCTGGCCGAAGACCAGCCAGGCCATGACCGCGATGAAGGGCAGGCGCGTGTAGTCGAAGGGCAGCACGACCGAGGCGTCCGCCACCTTGTAGGCGCGGGTCACCATGATCTGGGCGCCGGTCGCGATGAACCCGGTGGCGATCACCGCCAACCAGACTTCGACCGACGGCCACTGCCAGACGAAGAGCGCGGGGATCAGCGACAGCGGCGTCAGCAGCAGGTTCATGTAGAGCACGATGGTGACCGGCGCCTCGGTCGCCGAGAGCGTCTTCACCAGCAGCACGGAAGCAGCCATGAAGGCGGCGGCCACGACCGGCAGCGCCATGATCCAGGTTACCTCGGAAAAGCCGGGCCGGATGATGATGAGGACGCCCAGAAAGCCGATTACGGTCGCGGTCCAGCGCCGGGCGCGCACGACCTCGCCCAGCACCAGCGCGGCCCCGGCGGTTGCGAAGAGCGGCACGGTGAAGTTCAGGGCCACCGCCTCCGACAGCGGCAGCACCGCAACGGAATAGAACCAGAGCAGCATGGCGGTGAGCCCGACCGCCGCGCGCCAGAAGTGGAGCTTGAAGCGCTTGGTCGACAGGGCCTCCGGCCAATGCTCCGCCAGCCAAGGCAGCATCAGCACCAAAGCGAAGAGGTTGCGGAAGAAGGCGATCTGAAAGGGGTCCAGCTCCGCCGAGGCGTAGCGGATCAGGATGTTCATGGCCGAGAAGCCGAGGCAGCCCAGCGTCATCATCAGCGCGCCCTGGACGGGCCCGGTCAGCGCATCGAAGCGCGCCGATAGGGGGGAAGGTTCTCGTGCCATGCCGGCGGTCAGATTAAAGCCGCGCGCCGGTCATTGCCAGCAGGGCGGGCGCAAGGGTGCCTTGCGTTCCGCGAAGGTCGCAGGGCGTCCCGCGAAGATCGTAGGGCGTCCCGCGAAGATCGCAGCGCGCTAGGCGCTCTCCGCGTCCAGGCGCTCCAGCTCGTCGATCATGCCCTCGATGACCCCGAGGCCCTTGTTCCAGAATGCGGGATCCGACGCATCGAGTCCGAAAGGCGCCAGCAGTTCCTTGTGACGCTTGCTGCCGCCCGCCTTCAGCATCTCCAGGTACTTCTCCGCGAAGCCCTCTTCGGCCTCCTCGTAAACCGCATAGAGCGAGTTCACCAGACAGTCGCCGAAGGCATAGGCGTAGACATAGAAGGGCACGTGGATGAAGTGCGGGATATAGCACCAGAAGACCCGGTAATCCTCGTCCAGGCGGATCGCCTCGCCAAAGGATTCATTCTGGGTCTCCATCCAGAGGTCGCAGATCTGCTCAGGGAGCAGTTCGCCCTCGCGCCGCTCTGCGTGGAGCCGGGTCTCGAAATTGTGGAAGGCGATCTGGCGCACCACGGTGTTCAGCATGTCCTCGACCTTGCCCGCCAGCATCACCTTGCGGCGCTCCGGATCCTTCTCTTCGCGCAGCAAGGACTGGAAGGTCAGCATCTCCCCAAAGACCGACGCCGTCTCCGCCAGGGTCAGGGGCGTGTCCGCCATCAGGTAACCCTGCCGCGCGGACAGCACCTGATGCACGCCGTGGCCCAACTCGTGGGCCAGGGTCATGACATCGCGCACGCGCCCCTGATAGTTCATCAGGATGTAGGGATGGGCCGAGGGGACCGTGGGGTGAGAAAAGGCGCCTGACGACTTGCCCGGTTTCACCCCGGCGTCGATCCAGCGCTCGGCGAAGAAACGCTTGCCGATCTCCGCCAGATCGGGGGAGAAGCTGCGGTAGGCCTCCAGCACCCGGCTCTCCGCCTCGCTCCAGGGGATCTTGCGGTCGATGTCCTGGGGCAGTGGCGCGTTGCGGTCCCAGTAGTCGAGCTTTTCCTTACCGAACCACTTGGCCTTCAGGCGGAAGTAGCGGTGCGAGAGGCGCGGAAAGGCGTCCGTCACCGCCCCGGCCAGCGCGTCCACCACCTCGTCCTCCACCATGTTGGCGAGGTTGCGCGAAGAGACCGGGCGTTCATGCCCGCGCCATCCGTCTTCGATGGACTTGTCCTTGGCCAGCGTGTTGGTGACCTGCGCGAAGAGGCGCAGGTTTTCGCGCAGCACGGAGGAAAGCGACTTCGCGGCCTTCTTGCGGGTGGCCTCGTCCTTGTCGCTCAGTTTGTTCAGGATCTGGGATTCGGTGACCATCTTGCCGTCGAGCGGGAAGCGCAGCGCGGCCATGGTCTCGTCGAAAAGGCGGGTCCAGGCGGCCCGGCCCGATACGTCCTTCTCGTGCAGCAGCCGCTCGAGATCCTCGGAAAGCTGATAGGGGCGGAAGGCGCGGCGGTCGCGCAGCCAGGGCGCGTAGCGCGCCAGATCCTTGTCCTCCAATTTCTTTTTGAGGTCGGCCTCGGGAATCTCGTTGATCTCCAGCGTGAAGAAGATCAGCTGGCTGGAGACCTTCGTCACCTTCTCCTGAACGAATTGGTAGAAGCGCCCGGTCTCCGCATTCGAAAGGTCGGTGTTGTAGAGCAGCTGGGCGTAGCTCATCAGACGCCCGAGCAACTCCTCAACCTCTTCAAAGCGGCCGATGGCTTCGGCCAGCTGCGCGCCGGTCAGCCCGGCCAGACGGCCGTCGTAATCCGCGCGCAAGGCCTTGGCGTCGGTTTCCGCCTTGGCGAGATCGCTCTTGAGCAGATCGGAATCGCGGCCCGGATAGAGATCAT
>JARRJC010000009.1:0-52690 GCA_037379885.1 Limibacillus sp. | reverse complement strand
GATTTCGCGGCGTCGTCGGGCGTAAAAACTCGGGTCATGGACTCCTCATCTGCTGTTAGGCAAGCATATAGTCCCGAAAAAGCTCTTATCCAAGCCGCGTTTTAGCGGCCCTCAGGCTGAAAACACCTATGCCATGATGGACGGGGGCGGTCAGAAAAGACAGACTCGGGCCAGCGGGGGCGCTACCGGTCGGACGTCTGAGCATCTGCGGGGGAAACGCATAAATGGAATACAGTGAATACCAGAGTGTCACCCAGGCCTTCTACGAGAAGGTCGAGGAGCTCGGCGACAGCCCCTTTCTCTGGCGCAAGGTCGACAAGGTCTACCAGCCGATGTCCTGGAACGAGGTCGCCGAGCGGGTAAAGGCCTTGTCGCTGGGTCTGCGCGAACTCGGCGTGAAGCCGGGCGACCGCGTGACCCTGGTATCCGACAACCAGCCCGAATGGCTGATCGCCGACATTGCGATCGTCACGGCCGGGGCGATCACGGTGCCCGCCTACACCACCAACCGGGTGCGCGACCACAAGCACGTGTTGAACCATTCAGGCTCGGTGGGCGCCATCGTTTCCACCAAGGCCCTGTCCCGCAACCTCTTCCCGGCGGCGCTCGACGCGCCGAAGTGCGAATGGGCAATCTCCATGGAGGACACCAAGTTCGCGCAGTCGGGTCCGCTGGAGGTCCATCTCTGGGACGAGGTGATGGAGAAGGGCCGTCAGAGCGGCAAGGATGCTCTCGACCTGGTTCCCAAGGCCAAGCGCGACGACGTCTGCTGCTTCATCTACACATCGGGCACCGGCGGCACGCCCAAGGCGGTGATGCTCTCGCACGGCAACCTTCTGTGCAACTGCATGGGCGCCTACGACCTCTTGAAGTCCTTCGGGCTCGGGGAGGAGGTCTTCCTTTCCTTCCTGCCGCTGTCCCATTCCTACGAGCACACGGCGGGCCAGTACTTCCCCATCACCATCGGCGCGCAGATCTACTACGCAGAGGGCGTGGAGAGCCTCCTGACCAACTTGGCGGAGGTCCGGCCCACCATCATGACGGCGGTGCCGAGACTCTATGAGGCCATGCACCAGCGCATCCGCCGGGGCGTGGAAAAGCAGGGCGGCTTCAAGGAGAAGCTGTTCAATCTGGCGGTGGAGATCGGCACCAAGCGCTACAAGGATCCGGGCTCCCTGACGCTCAAGGAGAAGCTCCTCGACATCCTCTGCGAGCGGCTGGTGCGCGCGAAGGTGCGCGAACGCTTCGGCGGGCGTCTGAAGGCTTTCGTCTCGGGCGGGGCCGCGCTCAACCCCGATATCGGGGTCTTCTTCACCGCGCTCGGCCTGCGCCTGCTCCAGGGCTATGGGCAGACCGAGGCTTCGCCGGTCATCTCCGCCAACCCGCCGGGCAAGGTCAAGATCCACACGGTCGGCCTGCCGCTGAAGGGGGTCGAGGTCAAGATCGCCGGGGACGGCGAGATCCTGGTGCGCGGCGAACTGGTGATGCAGGGCTACTGGAACGATGAAGAGGCCACCGCCGCGGCGATCCAGGACGGCTGGCTGCACACCGGCGATATCGGCCGGTTCGACGAGGACGGCTATCTGGAGATCACCGACCGCAAGAAGGACATCATTGTGCTATCTGGCGGCGATAACGTGTCACCGGCCCGCGTGGAAGGCTTCCTGACGCTCCAGCCGGAGATCGCCCAGGCGATGGTTTATGGCGACAAACGTCCCGCGCTGGTCGCGCTCTTGGTCCCCGACCCGGACTGGCTGGCCGAATGGGCCAAGGCGAACGGCAAGCCCAACGACCTCTCCGCGCTGGCGGACGACCCTGCGTTGGCAAAGTCCCTCTCCGGCGTGATCGATCAGGTCAACAAGTCGCTTTCGATGCTGGAGAAGGTCCGCCGCTTCACCATCGCCGATGCGCCCTTTTCCACCGAGAACGGCATGATGACCCCGACTCTCAAGATCAAGCGCCACGTTATCAAGGAGCGCTACGGCGCCACCTTGGAAGCGCTCTACAACAAGAAGTGAGGATCAGGCGCCGGGCCGCCGCTCGCGGCGGTTCAACTCCTCGATGATATGGAAGAGGTCCGCCAGGCCCTTGAAGAACTCGGCGACGCTTTCCCGGCTATAGGCCTTGAAGAGCCCGCCCATGCGGAAGGAGTCCCCCTTCTGCCGCAGCGAGAGCCAGACCTCCTGCTCATGGAAGGTCAGGGCCAGATTGCCTGATCCCAGGTGCCGGTCGAGGTCCAGCAGCCGCTGCATGAAGCCGGGGTTCAGCAGGTAGCGCGCTTCCACCTGATCGTCGGAGTAGACTTCGAAGGCCTTCTCGAACTCCGGGTCCTCCAGCCGCACCCGGTCCTGCTTGCCACTGGAAAAGAGGTTTCCCAGGAACCCGCCGTCCCTTTTTATCCGGGTGATCCCGGTGAAGGAGCGCTTGAATCCGCAGCGGATCAGAAGCCCGTCGAAGACCGTGACGTAGGTGGTCTTCGTGCCGTTCTTGGAACTGGTGGTGCGTTTTTCCTTCAACTCCGCCTCGCACAGCTCGAAGGCGACGCCCTGGTGCTCGCCGCGGATGTGGTCTTCCAGCGCACTGCGGTCGTAGCTCGGAATCACGCCCATCTGCCGGAAGCGGCCAAGCGGAAAGTCCGCCGGCTCCGTGGCGTAGATCAGGCCGAGGCCTTCCATGGCCTTGGTGATCCAAGCCTGCTCCCGCGTCTTCAGGTCGTTCATCAGGTAGCCGAAGCCCATGCCGAAGACGATGAAAGCCCCGACGATTATGGGCACCGAGACGGGTTCGTCCTGCGGCGCGAAGAGATAGGAGCAATAGAGCAGCGCCCCGGTCACGATGACCAGCAGGCCGAAAAGGATCAGGTTGCGCTCGCGCCGCTTCTTCTGGTCGGCCAGGGCGGGCTCGATCGTTTCGCGCCAGAGTCTCTCCATGCCCTGGAAGCGCTCGCCCAGTTCGTCGAAGCTCTGCATGTCACCGCATGTGGTCGTCGACGTTCACCGGCTCGCGGGCGGCGGCTTCCTCGACCTCGTAGTAGGGCATCTCCCGGACGTTCACCATGCGGGCGATGGCGGAGGTCGGGAAGATCTGGACGAGGTTGTTCAGGTCCGTGACGGCGGAATTGTAGAAGCGCCTCGCCGCGGAGATGTGTCCCTCGACCTCGCCGAACTGGGTCATGGCTTCCTGAACCGGCTGCTCGGCCTTCAGGTCGGGGTAGGCCTCGACCTGAACCATCAGGCGGCCGAGCTTGCCTTCCAGCGCCTGGATGACGCCCAGATGCTCGCTCGCCTGCTCCGTGGTCTTGGGTCGCTCGGTTTCCTGGAAACGGCTGCGCAGTTTGGTGACGTCCTCCAGCAGCTCGCGCTCGTGATCCATGTAGCGCTGCGCCAGCTTCAGGAGATTCGGCAGCAGGTCGTAGCGCTTGCGCAGCTGCACATCGATGGAGCTCAGCGCCTCCAGCGCCCGGTTCCGGGTCGAGATCACCTTCACGTAAAGCCAATAGAGGATCAGCGCCAGAACCGCGATCACGATCAGGACGACAACGCCTGTACTCATGCTCTCACCTCGCCTTTTTCTTGTCTTGCTGACAGCGAGCTTACCATCCGGAGGGCCAAAGGTTTGAGCTTGAAAATTAGGTCAGTATAGCTTACCTATATCGCGCCCCTCAACGCGGGGCGGCGAAAGCCCCATATAAGGTCTGGAAGAAGCGGCCGGAAGACCGTTAGGCTTCAAGGGAGCACCCGCTGCAGCGCACGCTCTTCAGGCAGCCGGTGCGGGAGGTTTTATATACATGGCGCAAGATGCTGTTTCGATGAACGCGGTTTCGCTCGACGACAAGTACGAGCTTGAATCGGGCCGCGTCTTCCTGACCGGCACGCAGGCCCTGGTCCGCCTACCGATGATGCAGCGCCAGCGTGACCTGGCGGCGGGGCTCAACACCGCCTGTTTCATCTCCGGCTATCGCGGCTCGCCGCTCGGCGCCTTCGACCAGCAACTGCAACACGCCAAGCGTTTCGTCGAAAAGAACCACATCAAGTTTCAGCCGGGCGTCAATGAAGACCTTGCGGCCACCGCCATCTGGGGCAGCCAGCAGGGCGACATCTTCGGCGACTTCAACTACGACGGCGTCTATTCGATCTGGTACGGCAAGGGGCCGGGCGTGGACCGCTCGGGCGACGTCTTCAAGCACGCCAACATGGCGGGCACGGCCAAGCACGGCGGCGTCATCGCGCTGGCCGGCGACGACCACATGGCCAAGTCCTCGACGGTCGCCCACCAGACAGAATACGCGTTCATGGACGCCATGATCCCGGTCCTGAACCCCTCGGGCGTGCAGGAGTTCCTGGACCTCGGCATCTACGGCTGGGCCATGAGCCGTTTCTCCGGCTGCTGGATCGCCTTCAAGACCCTGGCGGAGACGGTCGAGACCTCGGCCTCCGTCCACGTCGATCCGCACCGCGTGCAGATCCAGACGCCGACGGATTTCCAGATGCCGGAGGGCGGGCTCAACATCCGCTGGCCGGACGACCGGATGGAGCAGGAAGAGCGCCTGATGCGCCACAAGCTCTATGCCGCGCTGGCCTTCGCACGGGCCAACCGCCTCGACCGGCGCGTCATCGACAACAAGGAAAAGCGCCGCCTGGGCATCATCACCACCGGCAAGTCCTACCTGGATGTGCGGCAGGCGCTGGACGACCTGGGCATCGACGAGGAGATGGCCGCCGAGATCGGCCTTTCCCTCTACAAGGTCGCCATGGTCTGGCCCCTTGAGCGCACGGGCATCCGCGAGTTCTGCGAAGGCCTGGACGAGGTTCTGGTGATCGAGGAGAAGCGCGCGCTCATCGAGAACCAGGTGAAAGAACAGCTCTACAACTGGCACGCCGACAAGCGCCCGCGCATCGTCGGCAAGTTCGAGGAGACGGGTGAGCCGCTTTTCCCCTCGCACGGCGAACTGACGCCCGCGCGCATCGCGCGGGTCATCGCCGGGCGCATCGCCAAGTTCCATGACAGCCCCGCCATCGCCGAGCGTCTCGACTTCCTGGCGAAGAAGGAAGCCTCGCTGAAGGTGGAGAAGAGCGCGACCTCGCGGATCCCCTACTTCTGCTCGGGCTGCCCGCACAACACCTCCACCCGCGTCCCCGAGGGCAGCCGGGCGGTGGCCGGAATCGGCTGCCACTACATGGTGCTCTGGATGGACCGGGAGACCGAAACCTTCACCCAGATGGGCGGCGAAGGCGCCACCTGGATCGGCCAGCAGCCCTTCTCGAAGACCAAGCATGTCTTCGCCAACCTGGGCGACGGCACCTACTTCCACTCCGGCCTGCTCGCGATCCGCGCGGCGGTCGGCGCGGGCGCCAACATCACCTACAAGATTCTCTACAACGACGCGGTCGCCATGACCGGCGGCCAGCACGTGGACGGCCCGCTCGATCCGGCCATGATCTCACACCAGCTTTACGCCGAAGGCGTGAAGCGCATCGTCGCCGTGTCCGACGAGCCCGAGAAGTATCCCGTAGGCTACAACTGGGCCAAGGGCGTCACGGTCCACCACCGCAGCGAACTGGATGCCATCCAGCGCGAACTGCGAGAGGTTCCCGGCGTCACCGCCATCATCTACGACCAGACCTGCGCGGCGGAAAAGCGGCGCCGGCGCAAGCGCGGCACCTTCCCCGACCCCGACAAGCGGGTCTTCATCAACGAACTGGTCTGCGAGGGCTGCGGCGACTGCGGGGTGAAGTCCAACTGCGTCTCCGTGGTACCGCTGGAGACCGAGTTCGGGCGCAAGCGCAAGATCGACCAGTCCTCCTGCAACAAGGACTTCTCCTGCGTCGAGGGTTTCTGCCCCTCCTTCGTGACCGTGTCCGGCGCCAAGCCGAAGAAGCGCAAGGCCGCCGCCGGGTCGGAGGATATCTGGGAAGTGCTGCCCGAACCCGCGCTGCCCGGCCTGAAGGAGCCCTACGGCATCCTCATCACCGGCATCGGCGGCACCGGCGTCGTCACCATCGGCGCGCTGCTCGGCATGGCCGCGCATATCGAAGGCAAGGGCGTCTCGATCCTCGATCAGGCCGGGCTCGCCCAGAAGGGCGGAGCGGTCACCAGCCACGTGCGCATCGCCGAGACGCCCGAGGACATCCACGCCGTGCGGCTCGCCGCGGGCGGCGGACGGCTGATCCTGGGGGCGGACCTCGTCACCACCGCGGCTGAGGACTCCCGCGCCAAGATGCGCCGCGGCTACACCAAGGCGATCGTCAACACGGAGGAGACCATCACCGGCCTCTTCACCAGCGATCCCGAGTACAGGATTCCGGGCGAGGAGCTGCACGACCTGATCGACAAGGCCGTGGGTCCCGACGCCGCCGAATTCATCCCCTCCACCGCCGTCGCCACGGCGCTTCTGGGCGATTCCATCGCGGCCAACCTCTTCCTGCTGGGCTATGCCTGGCAGAAGGGTCTGGTGCCGGTCTCCCACGAAGCCTTGGAGCGGGCCATCGAGCTGAACGGCGTGGCCGTCGAGTTCAACAAGAAGGCCTTCACCTGGGGCCGCCGCATGGCCCACGACCCGGAGCGGGTGAAGGAAATCGCCAAGCCGGAGCACGAGATCAGCGACCGCAAGCTCTCCGAAACGCTGGACGAGCTGATCGAGCGCCGGGTGGACTTCCTGACCGCCTATCAGGACGCGTCCTACGCCAAGCGCTATGCGGAGCTCGTTACCAAGGTCCGCGCGGCCGAGGCGAAGGCGGCGCCAGGCAGCGACGCCTTGTCCGAGGCCGTGGCGCGCGGCGCCTTCAAGCTGATGGCGATCAAGGACGAGTACGAGGTCGCGCGGCTCTACACCGACGGCAGCTTCGCCGAAGCCCTGGGCGAGACCTTCGAGGGCAAGGACATGAAGCTGACCTTCCACATGGCCCCGCCCCTGCTCGCCAAACGCGACCCCACGACCGGGCACCTGAAGAAGAAGGCCTACGGCCCCTGGATGCTGAAGGCCTTCGGCGTTCTGGCCAAGCTGAAGGGCCTGCGCGGCGGGCCGCTCGACATCTTCGGGCGCAGCGAGGAACGGCGCATGGAACGCCAGCTTCGCGACGACTACCTGGCGCAGATCGAAGAGGTGATGCTGCCCAAGCTGAACGCCGACAACCATGGAGCGGCGGTCGAGCTGGCGTCCCTCGCGCAGGAGGTCCGGGGCTTCGGCCACGTGAAGGAAGCCGCCGTCGCCAAGGTGAAGAAGAAGGAAGCCGAGCTGCTGGCCCGCTTCACCTCACCGGCCCCCGCCGCCAGCGCGGCAGAGTAGCCGGGCGCGTCGTAGCTGGACGCGTCCTTACGGCCTGTCCGACCGGTCCTTGCGGCTTTCCTCTTCCTCATCGTCGAAGAGGACGCGTTCTGCGGCGCCGTCCAGGTCGTCGTACTGGCCGCTCCTGAGAGACCAGAGGAAGGCGGCCAACCCCAAGAGCCCCAGGAAGATCGCTATCGGGATCAGGTAGACGAGGACGCTCACGCCTCCTGCTCCCTCAGAGCCGGGGACGGTTTGGCGGACTTCGACCCAAGCGCCAGCCTCAGCGCGTTGCCGGTGACGATCAGGGAGGAGCCCGACATGCAGAGCGCGGCCACCAAGGGCGTCACGAAGCCGCAGACGGCCAGCGGCACGGCGATCAGGTTGTAGCCGATCGCCAGCATGAAGTTCTGGCGCACCAGCGCGTCCGAGCGCCCGGCGACCGTCAGGGTTTCAATCACGGGGGCCAGCAAGCGGCCCTGGAAGACCGCATCCGCCGCCGTCTGGGAGATATCGGCCGCCGTCGTCGGCGAGAGCGAGGCGTAAGCGGCGGCCAGCGCAGGCGCATCGTTCAAGCCGTCTCCGACCATCAGCACCTTGCGGCCTTCCGCCGCCATCTCTTCCAAGGCTTCCACCTTTTCAGCGGGCGTCAGCCCGGCGCGCCAGCGCGCAATCCCCAGATCACGGGCCACGGCGGCCACCACGGCGGGACGGTCGCCCGACAGCAGCGCGACCTCCTTGCCGTCGCGCTTGAGCGCCGCCACGACCTCGGCGGCATCGCGGCGCAAAGAATCCTCAAAGCGGAAACAGACCGGTTGGGCGCCCGGTCGGGCGAACCAGAGCAGCGGCCCCACGGCCCCCGCCTCCTCCCGGTCCGCCACCTCCTTGGCGAGACCGCAGAAGGACGCGCGCCCGAGCCGCCATTCCCCACCCGTCTCTGCGTCTTGCCAGGAGAGGCCCTGTCCGGGCAGTTCGCGCACGCCCGAAAGCGGCGTGACCGGCGGCGCGGCGCGCATCAGCGCCTGGGCCAGCGGATGCTTGCTGTTCGCCGCGAGCCGGGCGGCGGCGGCAAGCGCCGGCCCGTCCCCCTGCCCCGCGACCAGCCGAGGGCTGCCCAGCGTCAGCGTGCCGGTCTTGTCGAACACCACGCTGTCCGTCTCGGCGAAACGCTCCAGGGCGCTGCCGGACTTCAGCAGGATCCCCTGACGCAGCAGCCGCCCGCTGGCGATCACCTGGACCGCCGGCACCGCCAGCCCCAGGGCGCAGGGGCAGGTCACGATCAGCACCGCGACCGCGATCATCAGCGCCTCCTGCCAGGCGAGACCGCCGAACAGGAACCAGCCGAGGAAGGCGGCGGCGGCAAGGAAGTGCACGACCGGCGCATAGAAACGGGCGACACGATCCGCCAGTTCGACGTAGCGCGCCTTGCGCTGCTCCGCAGCCTCCATCAAGCGCACGATCTCCCCCAGAAGCGTGTCCTCGCCGACCGCCGTCACCTCCAGGGTGAGCGGCGCGGTCAGGTTCAGGGTTCCGGCATGAAGCAGGGCGCCCTGGCCCAGGGTCTGAGGCAGGCTTTCCCCGGTGATGAGGCTGGCGTCGATGTCGGAAAGGCCCTCGCGCACGACCCCATCGACCGCCAGCCGTTCTCCGGCGGCGACCAGCACGCGCATGCCCGGCAGAACCTGCTCGGCCGGAACCACCCGCGTCCCGCCTTCCGGCAGCAGCAAGGTGACGGCCTCGCCCCGGATCGCCAGCAGGCGCTCGGCGGCTGAGCGGGCCTGTCCTCTCGCACGGCGGTCGAGATAACGGCCGATCAGCAGGAAGAAGAGCAAGGTGACGGCGGAATCGAAGTAGGCGTGCTCCCCGCCCCGGATCACCTCGAAGAGGCTCATGCCCCCCGCCAGCAGGACGGCGAGGGAGATCGGCACCTCCATGTTGGTGCGGCCCTTGGAAAGCGCGCCCAGAGCAGAGCGGAAGAAGGGACGACCCGCATAGAGGATCGCGGGCAACGCGATCAGCGCGGAGAACCAGTGCAGCAGCCCCCGGGTGGCCGGCCCCATGCCCTCGAAGGCGCCCGCCCAGACGCCGACCGAGAGCAGCATGACGTTGGCGGCGGCGAAGCCCGCCACGGCGAGGCAGCGCAGCAGGTCCTTCTCGTCCTGCTTTTCCTGGCGGCCCAGGCGCTCGGGATCGTAGGGAACGGCCGTGTAGCCCAGCGCGAACAGGGCCTCCAGCAGTTCGTTCCCGCGCGAAGCCGGGCCCCGCCAGGCGAGGGTCAGGCGGCGGGTGGTGAAGTTGAGGCGGCATTGGGTGACGTCCGGCTCGGCGCCCAGCGTGCGTTCGATCTTCCTGATGCAGCCGCCGCAATGGACGCCTTCGACCAGAAGATGCAGCAGCTTGCTGCCGTCCGCCGCCTCCCGCAGATAGGGCGCGACGTCGCCCGGCCGGGGCGGCGCGGACTCGATGTTCGCGGGCGAGAGCGCCTCTGTCGCCTCAGTCATGTCCCGCCGCTCCTCAAGGCTTCACGTAAAGTCGCTGCTTGCTGACGTGCTGGTCGGCGCCGCGCTCGATCAGCAGGACGAGGTCCCAGACGCCCGGCTGCGGCAGCGCCGCCTCGCCCCGGTAGCGGCCTTCCCCGAGGGAGACAAGCTGCATGCGGCTGTCAAAGCCCTCCACGGCCGGGCGGCGCAGTTCGGCCGTGACGTTGTCGGCGTAGAGCGGCTGGCCGGTCTTGCCGGTCAGAGAAACGATCAGATCCGCCTTGCCGTCGAGAGGCTGGCCCAGGTCCGCCTGGATGCTCCACCCGAGCGCCGCCTGCTGGCGCTTGGCTTCCAGCACCTCGTTGTACTCCAGCCCACGTTCGTAGTGGTTATCGCTGGAAAGCCCCGGCCAGGAGGCGGTCGCCCAGTAGATGAGCGCGCCATTGACAGCGATGATGACGCCGAACATTCCAAAGAAGACGTAAGGGATCCAGAAGCTTTTCTGACGCTCTCTCTTGTGATGCGGCTTGCCCGCACGGAAGAACAGACTCTGCATGGCGCTCACTGCTCCGGACCGCGGAACACGGTTTCGCGCCGCACGGTCTCTCCGGTTGCCTGGTTGGTCAGTACGAAGGTTACATCTTCGATGCCGCTGTCCAAAGTTCCCGGCGGCACCGACAGGTAAAGCTTATAGGTGGCCACATCGTCGGGCGCGGCGGGCAGCACCGCCGAGGCGCCCTCCACCTCTCCCGCGCCGACCACCGAGACTTCCGCGCCGCTGAGGCCCTCGATCACGAGGTCGTAGCTGCGCGCCTCGCGCCGCATGTTGAGGATCTTGACGGTGTAGCCGTTGCGGATCGACCCGTCCGACAGCTTGACGAAAAGGGGGTTGCGGTCGTGCAGCACCGAGATGTCCGTGGTCGCGCGCAGCGCCAGCGTCATGATCATGAAGCCAGCCACCATCAAGAGGATAAGCCCATAGACGATGGTGCGCGGCCGGATCAGGCGAATCCTCGGTGTCCCGCCCGCGGCATGGGCGGCCTGATTGTATTCCGTGTCGTAGGCGATGAGGTTCGGCTCGCGGTCGAGCTTGGTCATGACCGAATTGCAGGCGTCGATGCAGAGCGCACAGCCGATGCATTCCAACTGCACGCCATCGCGGATGTCGATGCCCGTGGGGCAGACCGCCACACAGAGCTTGCAGTCAACGCAATCGCCCAGTTCAGCCTGTTTGGCAGGATCCTTGGAGGGCTTGCCGCGCGGCTCCCCGCGCCACTTCTGGTAGGTCACGATGAGGCTGTCTTCGTCCATCATCGCCGCCTGGAAGCGGGGCCAGGGACACATGTAGGTGCAGACCTGCTCGCGCGCCCAGCCGGCCAGAAGATAGGTCGTCGCGGCGAAAAGGGCCGTGAAGCCGTAAACGGCCGTGGAAGACTGACCGACGAAGAACTCCTGAACCAGGGTCGGCGCATCGGTGAAGTACATGATCCAGGCGCCGCCGGTGACAAAGGCGATCAGCAGCCAGATGGCGTGTTTGATCACCTTCTTCCGGACCTTCTCCAAGGTGAGCGGCCCCTGGTCCAGCTTCATGCGGCTGTTGCGGTCGCCCTCGACCTTTCGTTCGACGAAAAGATAGAGGTCGGTCCAGACGGTCTGCGGGCAGGCATAGCCGCACCAGACGCGGCCCAGCAGGCTGGTTATGAGGAAGATGCCGACGGCACCCAGGATCAGAACCCCGGTCAGGTAATAGATTTCCTGCGGCCAGAGCTCGATCCAGAAGAAGTAGAGGCGGCGGCCCGGCATGTCGACGAGGATCGCCTGGTCCGGCGCGTTCGGGCCCCGGTCCCAGCGGATCCAGGGCGCGAGATAGTAGATCGCGAGCAGCAAACCCAGCGCCGCCGATTTCAGCTTGCGGAAGGTTCCCCAGATGCGTTTGGGATAGACCTTGACCCGGTCGGCGTAGAGCGGCAGGTCGACTTTGCCCTCGGCCCGCTGTTCCTTGCGCGACAAGACGTCGATGTCTTCGACCTTGCTCGCTTCGCTCATGACGTAATCCCGTGCCTCTCTCCGGTCGTGGCATGGCGGACGCCTTGCCGGCGCCTCAGCGCGGGAACAGCGTCTTCATTGTCATTCGAAGACTAGTCGCTGGGTGCTTTGCTGCATTGCGATGGATCAATTGAGGGCCGGGGCGAAAGAAAACGGCCCCGCCGGAGAGCGGAGCCGCGTTTCTGGTAGTCAGAACAGGCCGAGGGCCGATGTTCCCGTCCGGCCTATTCGGCGGCGACGGTCTTCTCCTCGTTGCTGGCGTGCAGCCGTGCGCGGCTGGCCACCATCAGCTTGGCTTCACCGTCCAGCACGACCTTCTCGCCGACGCTGCAGACCGTATCGACCAGGATGCGCTTCTTATCCGTGTCGACCTCACGAAGCGTGACCCGCGCGACCACGGTGTCGCCGATCATCACCGGCGCCTTGAAGTTCAGGGTCTGGCTCAGATAGATGCAGCCCGGACCCGGCAGCCGGGTGCCGAATACCGTGGAGATGAAGCTGGCGGAAAGCATGCCGTGGGCAATGCGCTCCTTGAACATGGTGGAGGCCGCGAACTCCTCGTTCAGATGCACCGGGTTGGTGTCACCCGATACCCCGGCGAAAAGGGCGATGTCCGCCTCGGTGACGGTCTTCGCATAGACCGCCGTCATGCCGGGTTTAAGATCCTCGATGTAGTAGCCGTGTAGTTCCTGCATGGACTCGTTCCTCTTTGGTCTCGGTCAAAGGGCTGCCAGCCCTCAATTCAGCGCCATACAGGATCCTGATGCCTCTCCCCGGCGGTATCGCTGTGCTTTGTTATTTTGCGGCGCAATAGAGTTTTGTTGCACTGCACTCTAGCGAGAGATTCTTGCCGATTGCAAGGCTGCTTTTCACGGCAACTCCCTCACTGATTGCAGAACTTGCCTTGAAGAACGAGTCTAGAGTTGTGTTAAGCTGACGTTAACGCTTTTCGTGCAATAGATCGTAGAAGGACCCTCAATTGGTTGGAGTTCCATGAAAAGAGGCGGCGACGTCCTATTCAAGGTACTGGAAGAGATCGATTTCCGCAGCGGCGTCAGCTTTCCGACAGTTGACAAGGCCGTTGAGCGGGTCCTTGAGCGCGAGTCCCCTCAGGAGGTCAGCGATCCCTTTTGGGCCATTGCCGCCACCCTGCTGATCGCGCATATCTTCTGCTTCCTGCTGGACTATGTCGGCGCTTTCGATGTCGGTGTTATCTTTCTTTCCGATGTCCTGGTCCTCTCCCTGCTCTGCCTGATCTACCGCCCGCTTCGCCGCCGGGTCGATCAGCGCGAGCAGATTCGCCGCGAACTCCTCTTCACGCTCAACCGCCATAGCGTGGCCGCCGAGAACCGCCGCCGCGACCAGCAGGAGGATGCGCTGACCGCCACCCTGGTCGCTGCCCATCTGCGCCGCCGCCAGGAGCTGGAGGAAACCGCCGAGGACAGCTTCGACGAGGACACGGTCAAGATCGTCCCCTGAGCCGGGGCGATCCCAAGGGGGCTATTCGAGACGAACCGGAAGGCGGCCCCGCCCCGGCAGGCCCAGCCTTACCCTTATGGTTTCGCCCCGTCGCTTGTTGTATCCTCAGGAACAACGTCCCCACGGAACTCAGGAGCCTGTCCGATGTTTGACAGCGAGCGCTTTGTCGAGGATTGCCGCCAGGCCGCTGAAGAGGGGCCGCGCGCCATCCGGGAACTGGTGGCCGCCGCCGTGGCAGACCCGCGGGGCGTCCTGTCCGCCCTGGGCGAGCCTGAGGCAGCCGGGGTCCAGAAGCTCTATTGCGGGCCCGACGTCACCGTCGTCAACGTCATCTGGGCGCCCTTCATGTCCGTCATGCCTCATAACCACGAAATGTGGGCGGTGATCGGCGTCTACGGCGGCGCCGAGGACAACATCTTCTGGCGCCGCACGGAAGACGGCAAGGTCGAGGCGGCCGGTGCGAGAGCGCTTCGCGAACGCGAGGTGCTGCCGCTCGGGCCGGAGGTTGTTCACTCGGTCATGAACCCGGTCGACAAGCTGACCGGCGCCATCCACGTCTACGGCGGGGACTTTTATGAGACCGCCCGCAAGGAATGGGACTCGCAGGCGCTGACCCCGCACGATCACTCGATGGAGCGGACCCTGGCAGTCTTCGAGGAAGCCAATCGGCGCTATCAGCTTTCGCGCCTGGAGGCTTGAGGGGTAAATCCGGGCAGCCTGGATTAAATTCAGCGGCAACCTGTGAACGATCCGGTGGATACCGCAGAAATGACAGCGCTTCTGGAGTCTCGGGAGAAGGCGTCTGGCGCCTGGGTCATCTTCGCGCTTGGCGCCCCCCTGCTTCTCGCGAACGCACTCGCGGTCCCTCTAGATCAAGATGAAGAAGCCTATATCGCGGTCGCGGCGCTGGCGCGTGACCATGCGCTATACAGCGGCATCCTGGTCAATCAACCGCCCATCCAATCCTGGTTGATGAGTCTGCTCTTCCAGCCTTTGGAAACGGGCTATTTCCTGACCGCGCGCCTGCTTGGCGCGGTCATCGCCTTGGCGGCGGCCCTGGTCTTCCACGGGACGGCGCGTCTCTTGGGAGCGGGACGCGGGCAGGCGCTGTTCCTCACCTTCCTTTTCATTACCTTGCCGGTGGCCGGCGCACTCCTCGTCTCGGCGCGGAATGACGGTCTCGCCCTCGTCCTCTGCCTCCTGGCCCTCTTCTGCTTCCTGAAAGCCGACAAGGCGGGCGCAGGGATTTCCTGGTTGGTCCTGGCGGGTGCGGCGGGCGGCCTGGCGGTGGGCGTCAAGTTGACGGCCGCGTTCGTTCCTTTCTGTCTCTTTCTCTTCCTCTTGCTGGAGCGGCGCCGGCCCGTCGAGGTTGTTGCCTTGGCCCTCGGCGGGCTCCTGGGGGCCCTTCCCTCTCTTGCCGCGTTGGGGAGCGCGCCCGGCCCCTTTATCTTCGGGGTCTTCCGGCTGCACCCCGAAACGGCGGGGTCCTTCTATTTTCCGGAGGGGCCGGAGAGCCTGCTTGCGCAGCGCTTGGCCTCTGCGGATGACATCGGCGTCTATTTGCTGAGAAACCCCACATTGCTTCTCGCCTTGGTGATGCTGCCGGTCTTGGCGCTCTTCTCACGGCGCGCGCGGGGAGCCGGTCCGCCGGCGTCGGGAAGGCAGAAGCGGAGGCTGGGCCTGCTTGTCGCCTTTGGCTTCCTTTGCGTCTTCATTCCCGCGCCGGTCTTCTATCCGCACATTCTGCCGGTCACGCCCTACCTTTTGTTGCTCAGTTGGCTTCTGATCGGAGAGATCCGGCAGCGCTTTTCCGCCACGGGCTGGCGCGGAGTGATCATCGGCTGCTTCGCTTTGCTGACGCTCCAGACCCTCCAGATGGCGACCACGCTGTCGCGCTTGCTCGACCCGGAGTTGCGCCCGGTGGCGTCCGTCACAAGCGTTGCCGAGCGGATTGAGGACGCCATGAGCGCAAACGGCCTCAAGGGGCCCATAGCAAGCGTGCATAGCCTTCTGGTGCTGGAGGCCGGCTCCCCAATCTTCGCAGCCTTTTCCCTGGGTCCCTACTTCTACCGCTCCGGCGACATCTACCCGCCGGAGGAGGTGCTCCAAAGAGGCGGCATTACACCGCAGTCTCTCGACCTGGTGTTCACCGCGCAGGGTGCTCCCGATGCCGTGCTGGTCGGCGCGCCCAGTGACGAGGCGCTGGAGAACTGGGCCCTCAGGAACTGCTATCGGCTGTCTACCGGGTCCTTTGAGGCTTGGACCAGCGGACCCTACAACTCCGAGCAATGGACCCCGCGGCTTTATCTGCGCGCGCGCGACGGTCATTGCGCCGAGCCGAGGAAAGACTAGGAACGCTATTCAAAAGCCGCGGCGCCAAAGCCTCGGCTCAGGGCAAAAGGTCCCAAGCACGAAGCTTCTCCTCCAGTATTTGGGCGAGGAGCGCGTTTCCTTCGGCATTGAAATGAGAACGGCAACTGAAGAAGAGGTCCTGGTAGCGAAGGCCACGGCCTTGGATTTCGCGTCCCAAGTCGATGAAATGCTCAAGATTCTCCTCGGCGAAGGAGGACAGCGTGCGGTAGGGAAATGCCCCGTTTTCCGCGAAAAAGGCGAAGTCGGCGCAGGTCGGGATGATGGTCACGACCGGCAGCTGATCCCGCTGCAACGCCGTCTCTTGAAATGTCAGGAGTATTTGCCCGGTGAGGCGCAAGGCGCCGCTGTCGTGCTCTGGATCATAGAAGCGCGAATAGGAGGGTTCGCCGGACAGGGACGAGCGGATGCGGTAATGGGCGAGAGAGCCCAGCAGATTGACCGAAAAGGGGAACGACGGGCCCTTCTTCAAGCCTGAAGGACCGCCCGGCGCGAAGTACTCATGCTGCAAGTACTCCTCCGGCGACGCCAGGAAGCCGGAAGCTTCCTCGCTGCTGAACTCAGGAAGGCCAACCCTACGGAGGTCATCGTCTTCTAGAATGAACCGCGGCTTCAGAACGACATTGTCGAGCTTGTATATGAGGTTACGGAACTGGTTCACGTTCCGCACGATGTCCGCAGAGGTGTGGTTGAGAAGGGCTATTGGCGGCCTGTTCTCTGATTCCAGGTAGCGGATCAACGACTGGTCCGTGCCATAGCCGTTGACGCCGAAGTTCAGGATGCGGCACCCGAATCTCGCCGAAAGCAGGCTGCCCCACGCCTCTGCGTGGCCAACCTCATCCCCCCAGGTGAAGGAATCGCCGTAGGCCTCCAAGCAAGCGCTGCTGTCGGGAGGGAGCGATGGATCCGGCCGCGCTCCGAGGGAGTCGCGCTCACCGGGCAACCAGCCCAAGGTCGCATCGCGCCGCTCCAAATAGTCCTGGTAGCTTCTGTCGATGGTCTTCCTGTCGTAGACGATCCCTGATTCTGAGAACTCCTGGAGGACCAAGTATGAAAAGCCTTCCGCCACCGCAAAGAGGAGGAGTATCAAGAAACCCCATAAGAAAAGTGCTTTTTGGGTCGCGCGCATACAGTCAGGGTCTGATCTGTTGGAGCAAAAGACAAGCAGGCGATGAGTGCGCCTTTGCCTTTCAGGCTGGACCTCGGGGGCCGGGTCGCAGCTCTTTCTTACGGCTCTGGCCTTCGAACCGCCCGAAAGACTGCCGGACTGGGAAGGGGGAGTGGTGCCCGGGGTCGGACTCGAACCGACATGGTATTGCTACCGCTGGATTTTGAGTCCAGTGCGTCTACCAATTCCGCCACCCGGGCACGGGAGAGCGCTTCAGCGCGCGGAATCCGCGCACTATAGCGAGGGGCATTCCGGACGCAAGAGCGGCGTTGCGGCCAGACGAAAAACACCAGGAAAATTTTACGGTGAAATGGCGTGTTGTTTTTTTAGTTGACAGTTGGATCGGGGATAATCTTATATCGCTTCACGGCGCTGATTTGAGGCTCAGCTTGCAGGGCGCCTTATAAATTCTGCTAAAGCGAGTGGGTAGGACCCGCCGCAAAAAGCTGTGCCGGGTCTTTTTTTGTGCCTGAAGCAAAGGTGCAAGAAGCCGGCCCCGGCAATCAACAGCAAAACGGTAAACCTCCTTTCCCGCCCTTGGAGCCTCGGATCAACCGAAGGGGCCTCCATTGGGGCGCCGTAACTGGAAAGGAAGACTACCGATGAACACCACCAAGCGAAGCTTTCTGAAGCTTGTCTCCGGCACCGCACTCAGCCTGGGCCTCGCCCTCGGCGTCGGTCTCGGCGCCACCCCGGGCACGGCGGCGGCGGCGGAGCTGCCGGACACCGTCACGGTCGACTACGCCTACTACAACCCCGTCGCCCTGCTCTTGAAGAACAAGGGCTGGCTGGAAGAGGAGTTCGCCAAGGACGATATCGAGATCCGCTGGCTGCTCTCTCTCGGCTCCAACAAGGCGCTGGAGTTCCTGAACGGCGGCAGCGCCGACTTCGCCTCGACGGCCGGCTCCGCCGCTGTCGTCGGCAGGGCGAACGGCATCCCCATCAAGGCGGTCTATGTCTACTCCAAGCCCGAGTGGACCGCCCTGGTCACCGCCAAGGACTCGGAGATCACCAAGGTCGAGGACTTGAAGGGCAAGCGCGTCGCCGTCACCCGCGGCACCGACCCGCATATCTTCCTGCTTCGCGCTCTCGCCGATGCCGGCCTTTCGGAAGGCGACATCGAGACCGTGCTGCTGCAGCACCCCGACGGCTACCGCGCCCTGGAGAAGGGGCAGGTTGACGCCTGGGCCGGTCTGGACCCGCACATGGCCAAAGCGGAGCTGGAGAGCGGTTCGCGTCTCTTCTTCCGCAATGCCGACTACAACACCTACGGCATTCTGAACGTGCGTGAGGAGTTCGCGGCCGAGCATCCCGATCTGGTGACCCGCGTGCTGCGCGTCTACGAGAAGGCCCGCCGCTATTCCATCGAGCACCCGGAAGAGCTGCGCGCCGCCCTGGTTGACGCCGCCCGCCTGACCGACGAGGTCGCCGCCAAGCAGCTTGGCGAGCGCACCGACATCACCAACCCGGTGGTCGGTCCGGAGCACCGCCAGACCTTCGTCGAGACCGGCAAGGTCCTGCAGTCGATCGGCGTGCTGAAGCCGGAAGTCAACGTCGAGCAGGTGGTGAACGAGCTGATCGACAGCTCCTACATCTCCAGCCTCGCCGCGAAGTAACGAACGATAGACGAGAGGAGCAAAGACATGGCGCTGGTCGAAAGAATCCGACGGCGTCCGGTCGAGACGGCGGCGTTCGAGGACGCCGCCGTCAGCCTCCGCCAGGGGGTCGCATCCGGACTGCTGTCCAAAGTGAAGGGCCTGATCTTCCCCCTGGGCCTCTTGCTCGCCTGGGAGGTCTTGAGCCGCCTGGGCGTCTTCGCGGAGCACCTCGTGCCCTCACCCACCGCGGTGGCCAACGAGGCGATCTACCTCTGGAACAAGGGTGTGCTGGTCGAGCACATCTGGACCACCACCTACCGCGTGATCCTGGGCTTCGCCCTGGGCGTCGGCGTGGCGACGGCGCTGGGCTCCCTGACCGGCGCCTCGCGGCTCGCACGTGAGCTTCTGGACCCGACGATCCAGGCGCTGAAGGCCGTGCCCTCGCTCGCCTGGGTCCCGCTCTTCATCCTCTGGTTCGGCATCTTCGAGACCTCCAAGGTCACGCTGATCGCCGTCGGCGTCTTCTTTCCGGTTTACCTGAACCTGATGAGCGCCATCCAGGACAGCGACCGCAAGCTGGTCGAGGTCGGGCGCATCTACCGCCTGACCCAGTGGCAGCAGCTGCGCTACATCCTGGTGCCCTCGACGCTGCCGTCCTACGTGGTCGGCCTGCGCTCGGGCCTGGCGCTGGGCTGGATGTTCGTGATCGCCGCCGAGCTCATGGGCGCCTCCAAGGGCTTGGGCTTCCTGATGATCGACGGCCAGATGACCGGCCACCCCGCCATCATCGTTTGCAGCCTCATCCTCTTCGCGCTGGTCGGCAAGGCGAGCGACGGCGCGGTCGCGCTGGCCTCCCGTCCGCTGCTGCGCTGGCAGGATTCCTTCTCAAAGATGAACCAGGGAGGCGGCAATGCTTGAGATCAGCGCTGTCACAAAGTCCTTCGACGCCCCGGACGGCGGCCGCACGCTGGCCCTCGACACCTTCGACCTGTCGGTCGGCGAGCATGAGATCGTCAGCCTCGTCGGCACCAGCGGCTGCGGCAAGTCCACGCTGCTGCGCATCCTCTCCGGCCTGGACCACGCCAGCGGCGGCGCCGTCACCATCGGCGGCGTGCCGGTGACCGGTCCCAACCCGGACATCGCGATGGTGTTCCAGGAACCCCGTCTGATGCCCTGGCTCACCGTGCGCGAGAACGTGCGTCTGGCGCTGCTCGACCTGCCGCGCCAGGAACAGGACCAACTGATCGCCGACGTGCTGGCGCAGGTCGGCCTGGACCGGGCTGCCGAGCTGCTGCCGCGTCAGCTGTCCGGCGGCATGGCCCAGCGGGTCTCCATCGCACGGGCCCTGGCGCGCCACCCGAAGATCCTGTTGCTGGACGAGCCCTTCTCCGCGCTCGACTCCTTCACCCGGCAGAAGCTGCAGGAGCACCTGCTGGAGCTTTGGGAGCGCGCGCGCTTCACCATGGTCTTCGTGACCCACGACCTGGAGGAGGCCGCCGTGCTGTCCGACCGGATCGCGGTGCTGCGCGGTCATCCCGGCCGTCTCGCGAAGATCGTCGAGGTCGACCTGCCGCGTCCGCGCGAGCGCAGCGCCGAGGCGTTGCAGGAGATCAAGCGGGAGATCGTCTCCGAACTCGATCTTTCCTGAGGCAAGCGGACCGGGCGTCTTCGGCTCTGGGCAGACAACACTTTATGGTCTAGAAACCCAGAAGAGACATCCTCTTCCCGGACGGCCCTTCCTGCGATGAAACGCAAGGGAGTGGAACGCGGTCCGGGGCGGTGGGGGATCTCGAAGTGTCAGAATTGCCTTTGGGGGGAATCCAGTGGTCAATCCAAAAGTCGCCGGCTATCTGTCGGGTCACTTCCAACAGATCAGAGGGTATTCCAACCCCTACATCTGGAACGCGCTGCAGCCGCTCCACGAGTGGCAGGAAGCTGAAGGCGTCACCGGCCCGATCGGAGAGATCGGCGTGATGCTCGGCAAGTTCTTCGCCGCCCTCGCCCTGGCCAAGGACGCCTACGGGCCGCACTTCGCCTTCGATGTCTTCGACCTGACCCAGTTCAATCTGGGCGGCGGCCCCAGGGGCAACCTCGAGATCTTCAAGGAGAACCTGAAAGCCGCGGGCGTGGAGGCCTCCAAGGTGGAGATCCGGCAGGTAGACAGCATGGCCATAACCGCACGCGACATCGAAGAAGTCCGCGACGCGACCGGCGGCGGCTTCTCGCTCTTCAGCGTCGACGGCTGTCACCGGGCCGAGCACACGGTCAACGACCTTCAGATCGCCATGGAGCTCACCAAGCCGGGCGGCCTCATCCTGCTCGACGACTACTACAACCAGGATTGGCCCGGCGTGCAGGAGGGCACGGTGAGGCTCTACCTGAACAGCCTGCCCCGTTTCATCCCCATCGCCTTTACCTGCAACAAGTTGCTGCTCGCCCACATCGGCTACGCCGAGGCGATGTTTGCGCACTTGAAGAGCGAGCTTCCCGGGCGTTTTCCCGGCCTGCGCATCAGCGAGGCGCCGCGCTTTGGCTATCCGACCCTGAACATCTACCCCGATGTGAAGAGCGACAGGTACCTCTCCTAGGCGAAGGACCGCCGCACCGAGGGGCCGTGCCCCGACCCGGCCCGACCGGCCGGGCCGGGGTTCTTTTGCTGGACGCGCCGCCCGGCGCCTGCTAGCAGAAACCAGCTTTCCGCCAACCCCCGATCGGTGCGATTCCCGGATGCTGAGACGGCTTTACGACTGGACCCTGGAAATGTCGGCCCGGCCCGGCGCGACTCGCGTGCTGGCAGGGGTCGCCTTCATCGAGTCCTCCTTCTTCCCGATCCCGCCCGACGCCATGATCATCCCGATGATCGTGGCCGACCGCACCAAGGCCTGGCGCATCGCGGCGGTGGCGTCGGTCTTCTCCGTCTTGGGGGGATTCTTCGGGTACCTGATCGGCTACCTCTTCTTCGACGCGGTGGGCCTGCCGCTGCTGGAGTTCTATGGCTATCAGGAGAAATTCGATCAGGTTCAGGCCTTCTTCAACGAATGGGGCGCCTGGTTCGTGGCCGCCGCCGGCTTCACGCCGCTGCCCTATAAGGTGATCACCATCGCCTCGGGCGTGACGCAGCTCGATCTCGTGATCTTCGGTATCGCCTCCGCGCTGTCCCGCTCGGCCCGGTTTTTTCTGGAGGCGGCGATCCTCTGGTACTTCGGCCCACCGGTCCGCGCTTTCGTCGAAAAGCGCCTCGGTCTCGTGGCTGGCCTCTCCTTCCTGCTCTTGATCGGCGGCTTCGTGGCGCTCAAGTATCTTCTCTGACAGGTTTTTTCGAGAACCAGAAGGACCGGAAACACCGTGACCGACCGTTCAAGCACCGCCGCCGGAGCGGGCCTGCTGATCGCCCTGCTCTCCGCGGCCATTCTCGGCAGCGCGCTCGCCTCGCAATACTGGGGCGGGTTGGAGCCCTGCCAGCTCTGCCTCTATCAGCGCGCGCCCTATGTGGTGACCATCGCGCTGGGACTGCTGGCGGCCCTGCCCCTGCCGCGCGGCCTGCGTCTTTCCTGTCTGCTGCTGGCCGCGCTGACCTTCGCCGCCGGGGCCGCCCTCGCGGGCTTTCACGTCGGCGTCGAACAGAAGTGGTGGGAGGGGTTGCCGGGCTGCTCCGCACCCTCCTTCACCGACATGACGCTCGACCAGATGCGCGAGGCCATCATGGGCCGCGAGAAGGTGGTGCCCTGCGACGAACCGGCCTGGACCCTCTTCGGCGTTTCCATGGCCGGATACAACTTCCTGGCCTCGGTCGTTCTGGCGGGTTTCACGCTATGGCTGGCCGGGCGGGTGTCCGGGCGCTAGATTAGCCTTTGTCATGAAGAAAGAACCGACCCCAAGAAAGCGCCGCCTGCCGGGAGACCCCGGCCGGGACGCCCTGATCGAACGCATGGTCCGCGTGGACCAGGCCGGTGAGTACGGCGCGCGCCGTATCTACGAAGGCCAGCTCGCCGTCCTGGGCAAGAGCCCGTCCGGCCCCCTGATCCGTCACATGTACGAACAGGAACTGAACCACCTGAAGACCTTCGACGAGATGGTGGTGGCCCGGCGCGTGCGCCCGACCGCGCTGCAGCCGGTCTGGCACGTTGCGGGTTTCCTTCTGGGCGCCGGCACCGCGCTGATGGGCGAGAAGGCGGCCATGGCCTGCACGGTCGCGGTGGAAGAAGCGATCGACGAGCATTACTCGGCCCAGGCCACGGCGCTGGAAGGCGACGCGGAAGAGGCCGAGTTGAAGGCCACCATCGAGAAATTCCGGGAGGAGGAACTCGAGCACCGCGACACCGGGCTCGAGGAAGGCGCCGAGGATGCCCCCGCCTACCCTCTGTTGAGCGCCGCCATCAAGCGCGGCTCCAAACTCGCGATCTGGCTTTCCGAACGGGTTTGAGGCCGGCGGGTATAAGGTCGGCGGCGCCTGGACCTACTCCTCCAGCTCGCTATCCCAATAGAGATAGTCGTTCCAGCTTTCGTGCAAAAAATTAGGCGGAAATTTCCGCCCGTTCCGTTGCAGCTCGATCGTGGACGGGACCCTCGCCGGGCGCAGGATGGGCATGCCGCATTCCCGCGGCGTGCGGTTGGCTTTCTTCAGATTGCAGGACTGACAGGCCGCGACCACGTTCTCCCAGGTCGTGCGCCCTCCGCGCGAGCGGGGCATCACGTGATCGAAGGTCAAGACCTCTGTCTGGAAGCGGTCGCCGCAGTACTGGCAGGTGAAGCCGTCGCGCAGGAAGACGTTGAAGCGTGTGAAGGCCGGACGGCGGTCCATACGCACGTATTCCTTCAGCGAAATCACGCTGGGCAGCTGCATCTCGAAGGAAGGAGAGTGTATGGCCTGCTCGTACTCGGCGATGATGTTCACGCGGTCCAGGAAGACCGCCTTCACCGCGTCCTGCCAGGACCAGACGGAGAGCGGAAAGTAGCTGAGCGGGCGGAAGTCCGCGTTCAACACCAGGGTAAGAAATTGGTTCGGCTGCATCCTTCTTCTGCGTCCGCCTGAAGACGCCCTCGTGGCCCTTTCCTCATTCAGTTTTACTCCAAGCCCGGCTTCGCTACAAGATGTTGTAGGTTGGCCGCTATACTCTTCATAGATTTGTAAAGCGCCTGGAACAGAACCCTAACCTTGGAGGCCCTCGGTGAGTCAACGCCCCGCGAAAAGCCGGGGGCGGCGCATCAGGCCTCCTTCGGAATCTCTCCGATGAGCTGACGGTAGAGAAAGGCGCAGCCGAGCTTCAGCCCTTCCTCGTCGATGGAGTGCTGCACGCCGGGCCGCAGGTCGGAATAGACCTCGAAGTCCATGTGGAGAAGCGCCTGGGCGGCAGCCGTCAGGGCGGCGGCCGGCACCACCGGGTCGTCCTCGCCATGGATCAGCAGCACCGGCGGCTTGCTCTTGACCGCTTCGGCCATGGCGTCGGGCGCCAGCAGCGCCCCGGAATATCCCAGGATACAGGCCAACTGCTCCTCGCGGCGCGGGCCGACGTAGAGCGCCATCATGGTGCCCTGGCTGAAGCCCAGCAGCACCACCTTGTCGGCGGTCAGGCCGTAGTGCTTCATCTCCTTGTCGATGTAGGCGTCGATCTTGGGGGCGACGGCGGCGGCGCCCGCCTCCATCTCGGCTGGCGTGCGGTCCTGGAGCGAGAACCACTGACGGCCCGCCGGGTTCATCTCGCAGGGGTCCGGGGCGTTGGGCGCGACGAAGGCGGCATCGGGCAGCACCTGCCCCAGAAGCGGCGCGAGCCCGATCAGATCGTTGCCGTCCGCGCCCCAGCCGTGCAGCAGCACGACCAGCGCCTTGGCCGGTCCGCCGGACTTGGGTTCCTGACGCGGGCCTTCGAGTGTCTCTTCCGCCATGCCTTCGCTCTTCCTTGTCCACGATTGAAAACGCCGCGCAGTCTAGAGGCTGTGCCCGCGTTGTCGAGGGCCGACTTAGAAACCCGCCTCGTGGTGATAGTAGTGCCAGAGGAAACGCGCCGCCGCCGAGCGGTGCGGCCGCCAGCGCGCCGCGGCGACCTCAGCCGCCGCTTCGGGACCGGGCCGCTCCGTCAAGTTCAGGAGCCGCTGCACGCCCGCCTGCAGGGCGAGATCGCCGCCCGGGAAGACATCCGGGCGCTTCAGGCTGAACAGCAGATAGACCTCCGCCGTCCAACGCCCGACCCCCTTTGCCGAAACGAGCGCGGAAATCGCTTCCTCGTCCTCCATCCGCTCCAGCGCCGCGAAGTCCAGCGCGCCGGTTTGGCTCGCCTCGGCCAGACCCAGGCAATAGGCGACCTTGGGGCGTGAGAGGCCGCAGGCGCGCAAGCCCTCCGGGCCTGCCGACAGCGCGGCCTCCGGCGTCAGCGCAGGAAAACGCTCGGCGAGCCGCGCCACGATGGCTCGCGCGGCCCCGGCTGAAACCTGTTGAGCGGCGATGATCCGCACCAGGCCGTCGAAGCCCGGCGGATGCCCCCGCTCAGGCGGCAGGCCGCAACGCTCATAGGCCTCGGCGAAGAGCGGGTCGGCCGAGGCGAGCGCCTCCAGCGCCGGACGCAGGGTCTGGTCGGGCTTTGCCGGGGCGGGGGGCTTTGCCGGGGCGGCGCTCATTCCGGAAGGCCGGCCTTGCGGAGGTTATTGACATAGGGATCCAGTCCACCCGGATGCTTGGTCTGAAGGGTGGTGACGAGATAGTCGACCGAGAGGCCCGGCAGTTCGCGGACCGCGTCCTGCACGGCGCTCTTCGCCTCCTCCAGACGGCCCGCCTGGACCAGGGCCGCGGCGTAGACCGCATGGGGCCAGTAGCCCTTGGCGCGGGGATTGCGCAGCGTCTTCTGCGCCCATTCCAGCGCCTGGGCGGTATCCCCGCTGAGCACGTCGGCGAGCGCATGCACCACCGTGGAGGCCCAGAGGATGGGGTCGAGGGGGCTCAGGCGTTCGGCCATCTCCAGGGCCTGCTTTGCTTCCTCCAGTTCGCCGGCCAGGACCAGCGCCATGCCCAATCCGTGATGGGCTTGAGCAAAACTGGGGTTCAGGTAGATCGAACGCCGCAAAGCGGCGATCGAGGCGTCGTGCTCCCCGCGCATCATGAGGATGCGACCGCTCGCGAAGTAGGGCAGCGGGTCCTTGTCGTCGATCTTGAGCGCGCGCTGCGCCAAGGCGTAGCCGGACGCCAGAGCCGCCTGCGAGTCCTCCGCCCAGCCCATGATCACGCTCTGATAGTGGACATAGGAGAGGTAGGCGTGCGCGGGGGCGAAGTTCGGATCCAGCTGCGTCGCCTTCTCCAGGAACTTCCGCGCCTTTGGATGGCCTTCCAGGTCGTAGTTCCACATGTGGTAGAGCCCGCGCTGATAGGTCTCCCAGGCGTCCAGGCTGTCGGGTGATTTCGTGCGCACCCGCTCGCGCTCCGCCGCCGAGAGCTCCGGTTCCAGCGACCCGACGATGGTCTGGCAGATCTCGTCCTGGAGTTCGAAAATGTCGGTGATCTCCCGGTCATAACGCTCCGCCCAGACGTGGTGGCTGGTAAGGGCGTCCAGAAGCTGCACCGTCACCCGGACCCGGTTGCCCGCCTTGCGGACGCTGCCTTCCAACACGTAGCGCACCCCCAGTTCGCGCCCGACCTGCTTCACGTCGACCGCCTGGCCCTTGTAGGTGAAGGTGCTGTTGCGCGCGATCACCATCAGCCAGCGCACCTTGGAAAGCGCGGTGATCAGGTCCTCGCTGATGCCGTCGGCGAGGAAGTCCTCTTCCCGGTCGCCTGACATGTTGTCCAGCGCCAGAACGGCGATGGAGGGCTTTTCCTTCGCTGCGGATACTTCGGGTGCCTGCGTCTTGCCTTGACCGGGTTGCCAACTCCAGGCGCGGACTTGGCGCTCAAGGTTCTTCAGGGACTGCATGCCCAGGTCCGTGAAGCCCAGATCGCTTTTTCCCTGGAGGTACTGATGCACGACGTCGGAGATGCAAAGGCCGCCGGGTTCGGCCAGGCCTTCAAGACGGGCGGCCACGTTGACGCCGTCGCCCAGGATATCGTCCTCCTGGATCACGATGTCGCCGACATTGACCCCGACGCGGTACTGGATGCGCGTTTCCGGCGGCTCGTCCTGCTCGTTGCTGCGCATGGCCTGCTGCACCTCAGCGGCGCAGAGGACGGCGTCTACGGCACTCGGGAACTCCACCAGAAGACCGTCGCCGGTAGTCTTCACGATGCGGCCGCCGTACTGCGCGATCTTGGGATCGATCAGGGATTCGCGGTAGTGCTTCTGGCGCGCGATGGTGCCGCCTTCGTCACGCTCCATCAGGCGGCTGAAGCCCACCATGTCAGCGGCCAATACCGCTGCAAGACGACGTCCCATGAGTTTTCTCCCCGATACGCCGAATCTTATGGGACCCTCACTCAAAGGTCCAAATAAACCCGCTTGAGCCTGAGGTGATTTCGCGGCAAGCCATTCCCATGACCGAAACCACGCGCTTTGCGCCCTCCCCCACCGGCCTGCTCCATATCGGCCACGCCTACTCCGCGCTCTTCGCCGCGCGGGCGGCGGGCGAGGCCGGGCGCTTCCTGCTGCGCATCGAAGACATCGACCAGGGGCGCTGCCGGCCAGAGTTCGAAGCGGCGATCCTGGAGGACCTGGCCTGGCTGGGCTTGCGGTGGGAGGAACCGCTGCTGCGCCAGTCCGACCGTCTGCCGCTCTATGGCCAGGCGCTCGACCGGCTGTCGGGCGACGGTCTGCTCTACCCCTGCTTTTGCACCCGCAAGGAAATCCTGGCGGAGATCGAGGCCGCCGGCGGCGCGCCGCAGGGGCCCGAGGGTCCGCTCTATCCCGGCACCTGCCGCCAGCTCGACAAGGCCGAGGCCGCGGAGAGGCTTGCCGCCGGAGAGGCCCACGCCCTGCGCCTGGACATGGCCGCGGCGGCAAGGCGCGCGGGCCCCCTCACCTGGACCGATCTGGAGCGTGGCGAGCAGCGCGCCCAACCAGAACTGCTGGGCGATGTCGTGCTGTCCCGGAAGGACGCCCCCGGCAGCTACCACCTCGCCGTCACTCTGGACGACGCCGCCCAGGGCGTGACCCTGGTGACCCGGGGGGAGGACCTGATACCCGCCACGTCTGTCCACCGCTTGCTTCAGAAGCTCTTGGACCTTCCGGTGCCGCGCTGGCGGCACCACGGACTGCTGACCGATGCCGAGGGGAAGCGCTTCGCAAAGCGCGACAGCGCCAAGACCCTGCGTGATCTGCGCGAGGCGGGCCGCAGTCCCGCCGAGGTGCGCGCCCTCGCCGGTTGGCCGGACTAGCGCCGCGCCTTGAAGAAACCCTGAAGCAGCTCGCTGGCGGCCCGCTCCTTCAGGCCGCCCAGGACCTCTTCGGGCCTATGGTGACAGGTCGGCTGGCTGAAGATCCGCGCGCCGTGCTCGACGCCCCCGCCCTTGGGGTCGTAGGCGCCGAAGTAGACCCGGCGCAGCCGCGCGAAGGCGATGGCCTGGGCGCACATGGCGCAAGGCTCCAGCGTGACGTAGAGGTCCGCCGATGTCAGGCGCGCCTCGCCCAGCTTCCGCGCGGCCTCGCGGATCGCAAGAAGCTCGGCATGGGCAGTGGGATCATGGTCCCGCTCGACCCGGTTGTGGGCGCGCGCCAGCACCTCGCCGCTGACCGAATCCACCAGGACGGCGCCGACCGGCACCTCGCCCGCCTCGGCGGCGGCCCGCGCTTCTTCCAGCGCGCTTTCCATATGATCGGCCCTGGCCTTCATGACGGCGGCGAAACTGCGCTCAAAAGCCGCTTGCGGTCAAGCGCGGCGGCTTGCGCGCCGCCTGGGCTGGGCCTAGAGTGCCGCGCCTTTCCACCACCGGCCCGAAAGCCAAGGATCATGAGCGAAGAGCAGACCGCGAACCCCGGACAGCGCCTGGCCAAGGTGATGGCGCGCGCCGGTCTCTGCTCGCGCCGCGAGGCGGAAACCTGGATCGAAGCGGGCCGCGTCACGGTGAACGGCCAGCTCCAGACCTCCCCCGCCTTCAACGTGACCGAGGCCGACAAGGTCGCAGTGGACGGAAAGCCTCTTCCCGAGGCCGAGCCGCCGCGCCTCTTCCGGTTCCACAAGCCGGCGGGCTACGTGGTCTCGGCGAGCGACGAACTGGGCCGCGACACGGTTTTCGATCTCTTGCCGGAAAAGCTGCCGCGCCTTCAGGCGGTCGGACGCCTGGACATCAACACCGAAGGCCTGCTTTTGCTGACCAACGACGGCGAGTTGAAGAGGCGGCTAGAGCTGCCCTCGACCGGCTGGCTGCGGCGCTACCGCGTGCGCGCCTACGGGCGCATCGAACAGGCGACGCTGGACCGGCTCAAGGAAGGCATCACGGTCGAGGGCGTAAACTACGGCCCCATCGAGGCGACGCTGGACCGTGGCGATGGCGCGAACGCCTGGATGACCCTGGGCCTGCGCGAAGGCAAGAACCGGGAAATCCGCAAGGTGCTGGAGCATCTCGGCCTGAGGGTGAACCGGCTGATCCGGGTCTCCTACGGCCCCTTCCTGCTGGGCGAGTTGCCCAAGCGCGGGCTGCTGGAGGTGCCCAAGAGCCAGATGCGCGACCAACTCGGCATCGGCCCGCAGGTGAAAGACCGAACCGGCTTCGCCAAGGCGAAACCCAAGCCGGTCAAGCCCGGCCGCCGCAAGGTGAGAAGCCAGGGAGCCCCCAATGCGGATCGTCGGCGGAAGCCTTAAGGGAAAGCGACTGGAAGCGCCGGAAGGCGGCCAGCTTCGACCGACCTCCGACCGCGCGCGGGAGTCGCTGTTCAATCTTCTGACCCAGGGCCGCGTGGCCAGGGAGGCGGCGGGCGGCGGCAATCCCCTGATCGGCGCGCGCCTGCTGGACGGTTTCGCGGGCACCGGAGCGCTCGGCATCGAAGCGCTCTCGCGCGGCGCGACGGAGGCCTTCTTCATGGAGAAGGATGCGGGCGCCTTGAAGCTGTTGAGGGGCAACCTGAAGCACTGCGGGCTGGAGCGGCAGGGCCGCGTGGTGCCCGCCGATGTCGCCAATCCGCCAACAGCGGAGCGCGCTTGCGATATCGTGCTGCTGGACCCGCCCTATAATAAGGGCCTGGGCGCACCGGCGCTGCTGGCGCTGGCGAAAGCCGGATGGATCGGACCGGAGAGCCTGACGGTGCTGGAATGCGACCGGAGCGAGAACCTGGAGCCGCCGGAGGGTTTCACCCTTCTGGAGGAGCGGCGCTACGGCAAGGCCAAGCTGTTATTCTTGCGTTACGGCCCGGTCTGATACGTGACAGCACAGCCCCAAGCTGCTCTTATGACGATTAATCACAGTTGTTTTAGGGACTAACCCTTTCATCGGCCCTCAAGAGACCCTCTGACATGGCGAGCCACATTCCCAATCATCTAACGCTGCTGCGCATCCTCGCGATCGTGCCGTTGGCCGCCTTCATGACCATCGACAAGCCCTGGGCGGCCTGGGGCGCCTTCGTGATCTTCGTGGCGGCGGGCCTGACCGATTGGCTGGACGGTTATCTCGCCCGCAAGTGGGGCTCGGTCTCCGACGTCGGCAAGTTCCTCGATCCCATCGCCGACAAGCTGCTGGTCGCCGCGGTCCTGATCCTGTTGGTCGCGGGGCGCCACCTGGATGGCTGGAATCTCGTGCCGGTCCTGGTGATTCTGGGCCGCGAATTCATCGTCTCGGGCCTGCGCGAGTACCTGGGCCAGAAGTCCGTCGCACTGCCCGTGACCAAGCTCGCCAAGTGGAAGACGGCCGCCCAAATGGTCGCACAGGGCGCGCTGATCCTGGCGCCGGGCCTGCCCGCCGCCTGGATGGGCAACGAGATCGGCATCGTCCTGATCTGGATCGCAGCGGGCCTGACGGCGATCACGGGCTGGACCTACCTGCGCGGCGCGCTGCCCCATCTCGGCGTTTCTTGAGCCTCTCTTTCCGGGCCTTTCCTGCATTGACTTTCCGCCCGCCCGTGCCTTTCTTCTAGGCAAGGGAATCAAAGGGATGGAAGCAAAAGGAAGCGGCGTGACAAAGATCTTCGGCCTGGCCGGCTGGAGCGGCAGCGGCAAGACCACCTTGATGACCCGGCTCCTGCCGGAAATCGTGGGGCGCGGGTACAGCGTCTCGACCATGAAGCACGCCCACCATGCCTTCGACGTGGACAAGCCCGGAAAGGACTCCTACGAACATCGCGAAGCGGGCGCCACCGAGGTGATGGTCTCCTCCGCCAACCGCTGGGCGCTGATGCATGAGCATCGCGGCCAGCCGGAGCCCAGCGCCGCCGAACTGGTGAAACAGATGAGCCCCGTGGACCTGATCCTGATCGAGGGCTTCAAGAAGGAAGATCACGAAAAGCTTGAGATCCACCGTCCCAGCGTCGGCAAGCCGTTGCTGCAACCCGACGACCCCAAGATCGTCGCGGTCGCCAGCGACGAGGCGCTGGAGGGGCTGCCGGTGCCGCGCCTCGACCTCAACGACATCGCGGGTCTCGCGGACTTCATCCTGGCCCACTGCGGCCTGCCTCAGCGAAAAGGCGCGTAGCGGCCATGGCCCAACTGAGCGACGACTGCTTTGCCCATGGCGGCCCGCTGATGCGGGTGGCGGCGGCGCTTGAGCTGCTGGCCGAGCGCACGCAAGCGGTGACCGCGCCCGAGACCCGCCCGCTCGCCGCCTGTCTGGACCGGGTGTTGGCCGAGCCGCTGGTCGCGCCCTTCGACGTGCCGCCGCACGACAACTCGGCGGTCGATGGCTACGCGGTCTTCTTCGAGGACCTGAACGCCGGGAGCGAAACCCGCCTGCCGATCGGCGCGCGGGTCGCCGCCGGCCACGCACTGGACCGCCCGGGCAAGCGCGGCGAGGCGATCCGCATCTTCACCGGAGCGGCCATGCCCGAGGGCCCGGACACCGTGATGATGCAGGAGGACTGCCGCGAGGAAGACGACAGCGTGGTGATCGCACCCGGCATCAAGCAGGGTTCGAACCGCCGCAAGCGGGGCGAGGATTTCAAGACGGGCGACCTTCTGGTGCCGCAGGGCCGGCGTCTGCGGCCCCAGGACCTGGGACAGGCGGCGGCTTGCGGCCTGACCGAACTCTCCGTCTACCGCCCCTTGCGTGTCGCCCTCTTCTCCACGGGCGACGAGCTGCGCCAACCCGGCGAACCGTTGGAGGCCGGGACCATCTACGATTCCAACCGCGCGGTGCTTTCCGGGCTGCTGACCGGCCTTGGCTGCGCCGTGACCGACCTCGGCATCCTGCGGGACAAGGCTAAGGGCATCGAAGCGGCGCTGGCCGAGGCGGCTGCGGCCCACGATCTGGTGATCACCTCAGGCGGCATCTCCGTCGGCGAGGAAGACCACGTGAAGCAGGCCGTGGAGACGCTCGGCAACCTTCATGTCTGGCGGCTCGCCATCAAGCCGGGACGGCCCATCGCGCTCGGCCAGATTGCGCGCGTGCCCTTCGTCGGCCTGCCAGGCAACCCGGTGGCCGTGATGGTGACCTTCCTGACCATCGTGCGCCCCCTGATCCTGCGCCTGATGGGCGCGGAGATGCTGCCGGCCCGGCGCTTCCTCGTGCGTTCCGACTTCACCCACAAGAAGAAGGCCGAGCGGCGCGAATGGGTCCGCGCCTCCCTGGTCGCTCTGCCGGACGGCGGCTTCGCCGCGCAGAAGTTCTCCCGGCAGGGTGCGGGCATCCTCTCGTCCCTGGTGGAGAGCGACGGGCTTGTCGAGCTGCCCGAGGACATGACCCTGCTGGAGCCCGGGGCCCTGGTCGATTTCCTTCCGTTCAGCGAGGTTCTCTAAACATGAAGATTCTCTATTTCGCCTGGTTGAGACAGAAGACCGGAGTCGGGGAGGAGGAAGTAACGCTGCCCGACAACGTCGCAACCGTGGGCGAACTGGTCGATTGGCTGGCCGCCCGCGGCCCCGGCTACGCCGAGGCGCTTTCCGACCGCGGTGCCTTGCGCATCGCCGTCAATCAGGAGTACGCCAAGGAAAGCGACCCCGTGGCCCAGGGTGATGAGATCGCCCTGTTCCCGCCCGTGACCGGCGGCTGAGGAGGCTTCTTCCATGATTCGCGTCCAGCGCGACGACTTCGATCTTGGCGCCGAACTGGCGGCGCTCACCGCCGGGAACCCTAAGATCGGCGGGCTGTGCAGCTTTGTCGGGCTGGTGCGCGACATGGCCGGCGGCGAGCAGATCGGCGCCATGACGCTGGAGCACTACCCCGGCATGACCGAGAAGATGCTGGAGCGGATCGAGGCCGAGGCGAAGCAGCGCTGGCCCCTGGAGGCGAGCCTCATCATCCACCGCTACGGACGGCTGGAGCCGGGCGAGCAGATCGTGCTCGTCGCCACCGCCTCCCCGCACCGCGAAGCGGCCTTCGAGGCCTGCCACTTCCTGATCGACTGGCTGAAGACGCAAGCGCCCTTCTGGAAGCTGGAGGACAAGGAAAGCGGCGCGGAATGGGTCGAAGCCCGCGACAGCGACGACAAGGCCGCCCAGCGTTGGAAGAAGTAGCCTTTCGCGGCTGATCGCTTGCGGCCCATCCTTCGTGACGGCCGCCTTGGCGGCCTCCTCAGGATGAGGGTCGAGCCAAGGGGCGGGGCTGGCGACAGGGAGAGAAGTTGCGGCTTTCAGCAGCCCTCGCAACGCCGATCCCCTCCATCCTCATCCTGAGGAGGACCCGCGAGGGTCCGTCTCGTAGGATGGGCAGCCGCCGCACGAGCGTGAGCCTTCTCCCCCTCCATCCTCATCCTGAGGAGGGCCCGCGAGGGTCCGTCTCGAAGGATGGGCAGCCGGCGCAAGGGCGTCCGGGCGTCCTGCCTCAGGCGCTCAGGTCCTCGCCCGCCAGCGCGCGCTTCAAGAGGTCCAGGAAGTTCTCCTTGCCGTAGAGCGCGATGAAGGAGCCCATGCGCGGCCCCTGTTCCTGGCCCAAAAGGATCTCGTAGAGCGCCTTGAACCAATGGCGCAGGCTCTCGAACTCATGGCGCTTGCCGACTTCGTAGACCTGGAACTGGATGGCTTCGGCGTCCGCGTCGGCGGGCAGGGCCTCCAGCTCCGCCTTCAGGTCCTCAAGCGCGGCCCGCTCCATATCGTTGGGCGCGCGGTAGGACTTGTTGGGCTTCACGAAGTCCCGGTAGTAGACCAGCGCGAACTCGACCAGCCGCGCCAGCATGGGCGAGGTCTCGGGCGTGATGCCGGGGTTGTAGCGCTCGATGAAACCCCAGAGGACCGAGGCTTCCTCGCTGTTGGCAGCGCTCGCCAGGTTCAGGAGCAGCGCGAAGGAGACCGGCGAGGCCGTGTCCGGCGTCTGGCCGTCATGGATGTGCCAGACCGGGTTCTCAAGCCGCTTTGCGGGCTCCTCCTCCGAGAACTTCTCCACGAAGGTCAGATAGTCGTCCACTGTCTTTGGGATGACGTCGAAGTAGAGCTTCTTGGCCGCGCGCGGCTTGTTGTACATGAACAGCGACAGGCTCTCCGCCGGGGCGTAGGTCAGCCACTCGTCGACGGTCAGGCCGTTGCCCTTGGACTTGGAGATCTTCTGGCCGTTCTCGTCCAGGAAGAGCTCGTAGTTGAAGCCCTCGGGGGCCTGAGCGCCCAGCGTCTGGCAGATGCGGCTGGCGAGCTTCACGGAATCGATCAGGTCCTTGCCCGACATCTCGTAATCGACGCCCAGCGCGTACCAGCGCATGCCCCAGTCGGGCTTCCACTGGAGCTTGCAGTTGCCGCCCGTCACCGGCAGCTCTGTCTTGGTCCCGTCCTCGTCCTCGAAGACGACGGTCCCGGCCTGGGCGTCGTGCTCCAGGATCGGCACCTGCAGCACATGGCCGCTCTTGGGGCTGACCGGCAGGAAGGGGCTGTAGGTCGCGCGCCGCTCCTCGCCGAGGGTCGGCAGCATGATCGCCATGACCTCGTCGTAGCAGCGCAGCACCTGAAGCAGAGCCTCGTCGAAACGCCCGGACTTGTACCAGTCGGTCGAAGACTGGAACTCGTACTCGAAACCGAAGGAATCCAGAAAGGCGCGCAGCCGCGCATTGTTGTGGTGTCCGAAGGACTCGTGGGTGCCGAAGGGATCGGGCACCTGCGTCAGGGGCTTGTGCAGGTGCTTTTGCAGAAGCTCCTTGTTGGGCACGTTGTCGGGCACCTTGCGCAGCCCGTCCATGTCGTCGGAAAAGCAGAACAGCCGGGTCGGTATGTCGGAAAGCCGCTGAAAGGCCTGACGCACCATCGTGGTGCGGACCACCTCGCCAAAGGTGCCGATATGCGGCAGGCCGGAGGGGCCGTAGCCGGTCTCGAACAGGACGTAGCCTTTCTCGGGGGTTTTGCCGCCGGTGCGCGCGATCAGCTTGCGCGCTTCCTCAAAGGGCCAGGCCCGCGCCTCTTCCGCCAACTGCCGCTCGGCAAGCACCTGCTGTTCCGACATCGCGCCGTTCCTTCCAACCCAGGCTTCAGGGAGTTCAAGTCGGCGCAGAAGCTATGTCCAGAAAGCCGCTAGGTCAACGCCGGCCGCGTCCGCCCATGATGTAACGCCAGAAGCTGCGGTCGCGCATCATCTCCAGCGCCTTGGCCTGTTGTTCGGCGCTAAGCGTCTGCATGAAGCCATGCATCTCGCGGCCCATCATGACGAAACGCTCGTTGCGTTCGGCGTGTCGGACTTGCAGCAACTCGCGAAGGCGCGCTTCGTCGAACTCGGGAACCATGAGCAGTGCAAACATCTCCTCACGGGTCTCGTCGCTGCCTTCCTCGCGTCTCTCGTTCCGTTCCGCGCGCCAGGCCTGCATTTCCTTTGCGACCCCTTGCAGCTTGGCCTGCTGCGGGGCGGTCAAGTCGAGCTCCTCGACGATCCGTTCGACCTGCGGCTCGCCGTCCCGGTAGCCCTCCATGATGTGACGGGTATAGAGCGCCCCGCCCAGAAGGAAGACGTTGGCGAGCAGGGAGAAGATCAGAACGACCCAGAGGATGCGGCTCTTGTTCATCGCCAAGGACCCTTCCTAAAGCGGAAAATCGGCGGTGCCGTCGAAGGGCGTCTCGACCGAGGCCGAGGCGCTTTCCAACTCGCTCGCCGCGGCCCAGCCTTCACGGCCCAACTCGAAGGAAAGGCTGCAGACCACAACCAGAGCGGCCAGCGCGCCTGCCCAGCCGAGAGGCTGCAGGAGTCCGCCGGCAAACCAACCTTGCTTCTTAGCCGGCTGCGCCGTCCTCGGCGCCTCGCGCACCAAGCCCTGGGCCCTCAGGATCAGGTTGATGGGCGGCTCCACCGGCTCCAGCTCCTTCAGCGCCAGGAGCTCTTCGAGCAGTGCCGGGTCGCGGGCGAGCCGCGCTTCCAGCCCGGCGCTCTCCGCCTCGCCTAGTCCGCCGTCGAGGTAGGCGGCCAGCAGCATGGCATCGGCGCCCGCATCTTCAGGCTTCCGCTCCGTCCGCTCTTCGCTCCAAGCAGTCCGCGCCTCCCGCCAGAGAGCGGCTGCTTCTCGGTTCTTTTGGGTTTCTTCGGTCATTTCTTTTTTCCTTTAGCCCTCTTGTGTTTCTTCTACGCAGCCCGCCGCTGCTTCATCCCCGTCAGATCGCTTCTTGCTCGGCTTCGAAATGCGCCCTCAGCTTGGTCAGCGCCTTGTGGTGCATGGAGCGGACCGTCTGCGGATCGACCGCCATGAATTCCGCCGCTTCGGCCACCTCCATGTCTTTCTGATAGAGCAGTTCCAGGACCAGCGCCTGGCGCTCGGACAACAGACCCTCGGGAATGTTGATCCAGGTGTATTCCTTGCCCGGCTCGCTCAGCAGTCCCTCGGGAAGCGCGTCGATGTCCGTGGTGGGCCGCGCGTTGCGCCGCAGATGATCGATGGCCGTGGAGCTGGCGACGATGGTCAGCCAGGTCGAAAGCTTCGCGCGCGAGGCGTCGAAGGACCTCAGCAGCTTGAAATCGTTCTTGATGAGCCGGATGAAGACATCCTGGGCGACGTCTTCGCGGTCCTGGCTACGCCCGGCGGGCACCAGCTTGCGCTGCACGGCGGCATAGATCAGCGGGGCATGGTCGCGCACGAAGCGATCCCACAGCCCTTTGCCGCCGGTCATCAGTTCTTGGATCTCGTTTTCGCTCCAGATTGGGCCCTTGGTCATGGCCTCTCTACTATAGGCGCGCCGATAAGCTCTTGATACGGGTCGGCGGCGAAAAACATCCCTCACGGCGTGATGACAGGCAACGGAGCGGAGGGCTAGTCTCCTTGTCACCATGGTTCATCCCGCCTCTCCCCCTCCCCCCGACAGCCGGCCCGGCCTGCCGCCGGCGCCTGCTCTGGTTGCCGGGTTCAGCGAAGCCGTCTGGCTGACGCCCGATGGTGAGGTGGAGCATCTCGACCGCCTGGAGGTCCAGCGCCGCACGGCCAAGCAGCCGCCGTTGCTCTGCCATGCGCCCGCCTCGGCGCGGCGGGTGGGGCTGGAGCGTATCGAGGCCTACGACCTGCTCGAACTCTTCGCCTTCGTGCGCCCGGCGCGCACCGCCGCCCCGACGCCGCGCGGCCTGGCCGCGGTCTTGGGGCTCCCCGCGCCCCACAGCCTGGAGGAACAGGCGCTCACCCTGCCGCGCGCCGCCGAGGCGCTGCTGACCGAACTGGCCGCGCAGGAGGCCAAGGCGCGCCGGCAGGCCGCCGCCGTCGCCTGGACCATGGCCCGGGGCGGCTGGCTATGGGGGCCCTACGTCCTTGCGGCCTTGGGTTACGGACGCGACCAGCAAATCGGCGGTACCGACGGCAACCGGGGGTTCGCGGTCTGGGAGCAGCTCGGCCAGTGGTCGGAACATGCGCCCGAACCGCCGCCCGGTCAGCTCTCCGTCTCGCCGGAGGAAGCGCGCGAGCGGCTCTCCGAAATGCTGGGCGAGGACGCCGAGCCGCGCCGCCAGCAGTCCGACTACGCCGCCTCCGCCGCCGAGGTCTTTCAACCGCGCGAGGCGCCCGACAGGCCGCGCGCGCTGCTGGCCGAGGCGGGAACCGGGGTGGGCAAGACCCTGGGCTATCTGGCGCCCGCCAGCCTCTGGGCCGAGAAGAACGACGGCAGCGTCTGGATCTCCACCTTCACCCGCAACCTGCAGCAGCAGATCGACGGCGAGCTGGACCGCCTCTATCCCGACGCCGCCACCAAGGCGCGGCGCGTCGTGGTGCGCAAGGGCCGCGAGAACTACCTCTGCCTGCTGAACTACGAGGAGGCGGTCGCGCAGCTGCCCGCCCGCCCGCAGGAGGTGGTGGCCGTCGGCCTGATGGCGCGCTGGGCGGCGGCCACGCGCGACGGCGACATGGTGGGCGGCGATTTTCCGGGCTGGCTGCCCGATCTCGCCGGCAGGGCGCGCACCCTGGGCCTCACCGACCGGCGCGGCGAGTGCATCTATTCGGCCTGCCCGCACTATTCGCGCTGCTATATCGAGAAATCGGTGCGCCGCGCCCGGCGCGCGCGCATCGTCATCGCCAACCATGCCCTGGTGATGGTGCAGGCGGCGCTCGGCGGCGGGGACGAGGGGCGTCTGCCCACGCGCTACGTCTTCGACGAGGGACACCACCTCTTCGATGCCGCCGACAGCGCCTTTGCAGCCCACCTGACCGGGTTGGAGACCAGAGAGCTGCGCCGCTGGCTCCTGGGCGCCGACGCCAGCGGCCGCACGGCCGGGCGGCTGCGCGGCCTGAAACGCCGCGTCGAGGACCTGATCGTCGATCGGCCCGAAGACCTGGAATGGCTGGAGGAGGCGCTGCGCGCCGCCCGCGCCCTGCCCGCCAACGGCTGGCACAAGCGCGTGCTGGAAGGCCAGCCACAGGGGCCGCTGGAAGGTTTTCTGGCCGCCCTGCGCACTCAGGTCTTCGCCCGCAGCGAGCGGGTCGGCGACCCCTATTCCGTTGAGTGCGAACCCTATCCGCTGAACCCCGATGTCGCGGTGGCGGCCGAGCGGTTGCGCGACGCCCTGGCCGAGCTGGAGCGCCCTCTAACGCAGATCGCCAAGCGGCTCGCCCAGCGCCTGGGCGAGGAGGAGGCCGACGAGCTGGAGAGCGAAGCGCGGCGGCGCATCGATTCCCTGGTGCGCAGCCTGGAGCGGCGCTGCCTGCTGCCGCTCTCTGCCTGGGGCTCTCTCTTGGAGAACCTGCTGGAGGGGGAGACGCCCGGCGCCTTCGTCGATTCCTTCCTGGTGGAACGCATTGAGGGCCGCGAGCTGGACATGGGCGCACACCGCCACTTCATCGACCCGACCGCGCCCTTGGCCGAGGCCGTCTATAAGAAGGCGCACGGGCTGATGGTGACCTCGGCGACGCTGACCGACGGCAGCGGCGAGGTGGAGGAGGACTGGCGCGCCGCCGAGCAGCGGTCCGGCACGATCCATCTGGAGGAGGCAGCCTGGCGCGCCCAGATGCCGAGCCCCTTCGACTATCCGGCCCAGACCAAGGTCTTCATCGTCAATGACGTGCGCAAGGACGACCTGATCCAGGTCTCCGCCGCCTACCGCGCGCTCTTCAAGGCCTCGGGCGGCGGCGCGCTCGGCCTCTTCACGGCGATCAGCCGCTTGAAGGCCGTGCAGCAGAAGATCGCCGCCGAGCTGGAGGAGGCGGGACTGCCGCTCTACGCCCAGCATGTCGACCGTCTGGACACCTCGACCCTGGTCGAGATCTTCCGGGCCGAGGCCGATTCCTGTCTCCTCGGGACCGATGCCGTGCGCGACGGCGTGGACGTACCGGGGCGCGCCCTGCGCCTCATCGTCTTCGACCGCGTGCCCTGGCCCCGCCCCTCTCTGGTGCATCGGGCGCGGCGCGAGCACTTCGGCAAGAAGCGCTACGACGACATGCTGACGCGGCTGCGCTTGAAGCAGGCCTTCGGGCGGCTGGTGCGCCGGGCGGAAGATCACGGCGTCTTCGTGCTGCTCGACCCCATGATGCCTTCGCGCCTGCTCGGGGCCTTTCCGGAGGGGGTGGAGGTGCGGCGCTGCGGCCTGGCCGAGGCGGTCGCGGAGACCCGCGACTTCCTGACCGGTTACTGAACGCCCAGATAGGCCATGAGCGCGGAGAGCGTGGCCACCGAGACCACGGTGGAAATCAGGATCGCCGCCGCCGCACGCTGAATGTAGACCTGATACTGCTGGGCCAGAACGAAGGTCAGCGCGCCCAGCGGCAGCGCCGCGAGGATTACCGCGCAGGCGGCCCAGAAGGGATCGAGATCGAGCCACCAGAAGGCGATCACGAAGGTGATGGCCGGATGGATCAGCAGCTTCAGAACCGTCAGCCAGGCGACCTCCAGGGCGCCGCGGGTGACCGAGCGCCCGACCAGGAAAAGCCCCATGGCGAAGAGCGCGCAGGGCCCGACGGAATCCGCCAGCAGCTCGCAGAAGGTCACCAGAGGCGCGGGCAAGGGCAGCGAGAGGATGCCCCAGATCAGCCCGGCGACGGCGGAGAGCACCAGGGGATTGTGCGACAGACCGCGCCAGGCCCGCTTGACCACCGGCCAGAGTTCGCGGCTCGCCGATTTGTTGATCTCCATGATCGCCGAGCCGAGGCCGATCACCACGGCTCCGTTGAAGACCGTCGCGATCACGCCCGGCAGCAGGGCCTCGCTGCCGTAAGCGGTCAGCAGCAGGGGAATGCCCATGTAGCCGGTGTTGGCGAAGACGCCGGAAAGCCCGTGCATCGTGACTTCGCCCAGGCCGTACTTCAGCACGGGTTTGGCGATGGCGACGGCCAGCACGAAGGTCGCCACCATCCCGCCGCCCACCGCGATCATGTAGGGCACGAGGTTCGGATCGGAGAGATCGACGCGGGCCATGGAGATGAAGAAGAGCGCGGGCAGCGCGACATAGAAGACGAAGCCGTTCAGCGCTCTGCTCGAGTCCTCGCCCAAAAGGCCGGCGCGCCCCGTCACGTAGCCTGCGAGAATGATCCCGAAGACCGGCAGCACAACGTTGATGACGGCTTGCATGGTTCCCCTTCCGGCTCGACGCGGGCGTCCTAGAAGTCGGCGATGAAGCGATAGCTCTGCTGCGGCCGCGCCTGAGCATAGCGGTGCAGATCCAGACAGAGCGCGATCAGCCCTTCCTCGTAGTCGAAGGAATAGGCATCTGCCTGAATTTTCAGCTTATCAAGCTCAGCGGCGGTGATGTCCAGGACTTCCTGCTCGGCCTCGTCCAGATGCCCCCGCCCCAACTGGAACAGCTCCGCGACATCCAAAAGGCCATAGTCGCCGCCCAGATATTCGTGCACCTCCTGCCGCTCGCCGGAGGGGCCCTGGGTCCAGACCGCGCCGCGCTCTTCCTCGAATTCCTGCATCAGGCGATCCCGTCCGAGCCGCGCCCGCAGACCAACGCGCAGCCTGTCTGACCTTCATCGAGCGAGACCGCGCCGCTGCGGAGGGCGGCCAGGGCGGCAGCGCCGGAGAGTTCCGCGCCCACGCCGAACTCCCGCCAGAGCCAGCGGGCCGCCTCGCGCATCTGCTCGTCGGAGACCAGGACGATATCCTCGACCGTCTCCCGGATGATCTCGAAGTTGGCCTTGGCCGAGCGGCGCGGCGCTAGGGTTCCGGCGACGGTCTCGATCGCCTCGAGAGTGATCAACTCCCCGGCCTCCAGGCTGCGCTTCAGGGTCGGCGCGCCTTCCGGTTCCACGCCGACGACCCGCACCTCCGGCCTCAGCGCCTTGACCGCCCGCGCGACGCCTGAGATCAGGCCGCCGCCGCCGATCGCGACCAGCAGAAGGTCGAGCGAGGCCATATCCTCCAGAATCTCCAATCCCACCGTGCCCTGACCGGCCATGATCCGCGGATCGGCGAAGGGATGCAGGTAGGTCAGGCCCTCCGCCTCGCAGAAGGCCTGGGCCGCGATGTTGGCGTCGTCGAAGACCTGGCCTTCGACGCGCACCTCAGCGCCCCAGGAGGCGATCTCCGCCGCCTTCTTCTCCGGCGTCGATTCCGGCAGGAAGACCACGGCCCGCGTGCCCGCCGTCCAGCCCGCAAAGGCGACCGCGAGCCCGTGGTTGCCGCCCGAGGCACAGCAGATGCCGCGCCGCAGTTCCGCCTCGGAGAGACTGAGGAGAGCGTTGGTCGCGCCGCGCGCCTTGAAGGAGCCGGAGACCTGGAGGCTCTCCAGCTTCAGATGAAGCTCGCCTTGGGTCGGCGGCTCGCGCATCTGGGTCGCGGGCAGCAGCGGCGTGCGGCGCACGCGGCCCTTAAGGCGGCGCTGGGCTGCCTGGATATCCTCCAGCGTGAGGCTCATCCGATCAGCTCCCGCCACTCATCTTCGGTCAGAAGGGTGACGCCGAGTTCGCGCGCCTTCTTTTCCTTGGAGCCCGCGCCCGGCCCGGCGACCACGTAGTCGGTCTTGGCGGAGACCGAGCCGGAGACCTTCGCGCCGAGGCTTTCGGCCCGCGCCTTGGCCTCGCTGCGGGTCATGGTCTCAAGCGATCCGGTGAAGACGACGGTCTTGCCGGCGACCGGTGAATCACCGGAGGGCGCTTCGACCGGCTGCACGTCCAGTATCTCGGCCAGCTCGTCCAAGACCTTGCGGTTATGCTCCTCGACCACGAAGCCCAGGATATCCTTGGCGACGGCGGCGCCGATGCCGTCGATGGAGAGCAGGTCGTCCAGGGCCTGCTCATCGCCATCGTGGGCCTTCTCCATCTGCTCGCGCCAGGTCGCGAGATCGCCGTAGGCCCGCGCCAGAAGCCGGGCGGTGGCTTGTCCGACATGGCGGATGCCGAGCCCGAAGATCAGCCGGTCCAGGGTGATCGTCTTGCGCTCCTCGATCGCCTGCAACAGGTTCGCAACCGACTTTTCGCCCCAGCCTTCGCGCTTCTCCAGCGCTTGCCGGTGCTCGGCGAGGCGGAAGATGTCGGCGGGCGACTTGATCAGCCCCTCCTCCCAGAAGGCGTTGATGTGCCGTCCGCCCAGCCCCTCGATGTCGAAGGCTTCGCGACCGACGAAATGGCGCAGGCGTTCGCGCGCCTGTGCCGGGCAGATCAGGCCGCCCTGGCAGCGCAGCACCGCCTCGTCCTCCTCGCGCAGCGTGTCGCTGCCGCACTCCGGGCAGACCGCCGGCATCTGGAAGACCGGGCGCGTCTCGTGTTCGGGCTCCGGCACCACCTCGACCACCTGGGGGATCACGTCCCCGGCGCGCTGGATCACCACCAGATCGCCCTCGCGGATGTCCTTGCGGCGGATCTCGTCCTCGTTGTGGAGCGTGGCGCGGGCCACCACCACGCCGCCGACCGATATCGGCTCCAGGTTTGCGACGGGTGTCAGCGCACCGGTCCGCCCCACCTGGATCGTGATCTTGTTGAGCCGCGTCTGCGCCTTTTCCGCCGGGAACTTGTGGGCAATGGCCCAGCGCGGCGCGCGGCTGACGAAGCCGAGGCGTTCCTGCAGATCCAATCGGTCGACCTTGTAGACCACGCCGTCGATCTCATGCGCCATCTCCGGGCGCGCGGCCAGGATGCGCGCGTGGTAATCCAGCAGCGCATCCGCGCCCTTGCAGAGCTCAGCCGGACCGTTGACCGTGAAGCCCAGCGCCTCCAGACGCTCCCGTGCCTCCATCATGGTCGCGCCGAGCGGCTCGCTGATTTCGCCCCAGGCGTAGGCCAGGAAACTCAAGGGCCGCTCCGCCGTGATGCGGGAATCGAGCTGGCGCAGGGAGCCCGCGGCGGCGTTCCGCGGATTGGCGAAGAGCTTCTCGCCCTTCGCCTCGCGCCGTTCGTTCAGCGCCTGAAAGGCCTGGCGCTCCATAAAGACCTCGCCGCGCACCTCAAGCACCTCGGGGATGCGCGGCCCCGAAAGCGTCTCCGGCACGCTCTCGATGGTGCGCACGTTGGCGGTGACATCCTCGCCGCTGCGCCCGTCGCCGCGCGTGGCCGCCTGGATCAGTGCCCCTTTCTCATAGCGCAGCGAACAGGAAAGGCCGTCGATCTTGGGTTCCGCCAAGATATCGAGGGCGTCTTCCGAGGGCAGGTCCAGGAAGCGCCGGATGCGGGCCAGGAAGTCCTCGACGTCCGCCCGCGAAAAGGCGTTGCCGAGCGAGAGCATCGGGACGGCGTGCCGCACCTCGGAGAACTCGGAGGAAGGCGCAGCGCCGACCCGCTTCGAGGGGCTGTCGTCGCGTACAAGCTTTGGAAAACGCGCCTCTATCGCCTCGTTGCGCTGGCGCAGCCGGTCATAGTCGGCGTCGCTGATCTCGGGATCGTCCTTTTGATAGTAGAGGCGATCGTGGTGCGCGATCTCGGCGGCCAGCCGCCCGAGTTCCCGCGCGGCCTCCTCCTCGCTCAGCGCCTCAACCGGCTTGCTGCTCAGAGCCTCGCCGCCTTCCTGGCTCATTCCGCCGCTCCCATCAACTGATCGGCGGCGGCGCGGGCGGCTTCCGTGATCTCGGCGCCCGACAGCATGCGCGCGATCTCCTCCCGCCTCTGACCGCTGTCAAGCGGCAGGACCCGGGTCAGGGTGGAGGCGTCATCGCTTTCCTTCTGCACGTGCCAGTGGCAATCGCCGCGCGCGGCGACCTGCGGGCTGTGGGTCACGACCAGGACCTGGCGGCTGCCCGCGAGCCGGGCGAGACGCTCGCCCACCGCCGCCGCCGTGGCGCCGCCGACGCCGCTGTCCACCTCGTCGAAAACCAGCGTCCCGACCGGGCTCGCACCCGCAAGAACCAGCTTGATGGCGAGCAGGAAGCGGGAGAGCTCGCCCGCCGAGGCAATGCGGCCCAGGGGGCCGGGCGCGCTGCCGGGATTGGTCGAGACTTCGAAAGCAACCCGGTCCAGGCCAAGCGGCCCCGCGTCCGCTTCATCGAGCTCTTCAACCAGCGTGCGAAAATTCGCCTTCTCCAGCTTCAGGGGCGGGAGCTCGGCATTGACCGCCTCGTCGAGCTTGAGGGCGGCCTGCGAGCGCTTTTCGTGCAGGGCGCGGGCCGCGGCCAGATAGCTCTTGCGGGCCTCGGCTGCTTTGGCTTCCAGGGCCTTCAACGTGTCGCCGCCGCCTTCGATCGCGCCAAGTTGCGCGGTCATCTCCTGGCGCAGGGCAGGCAGGCTGGCGACCTCCACGTGGTGCTTGCGGGCAAGGTCCTTGAGCGCGAAGAAGCGCTCTTCGATCCGCTCCAGGCCGCCCGCCTCGAACTCCTCGTCCCCGGCCAGGGACTGTAGCCCGATGCGCGCTTCTTCCAGCTCGGCGACGCTGCGCTCCAGGCCTGCGATGATCGCGTCCAGGCGGCCCCCGGCCTTGTCCGCCGCCCGCTCCAGACGCCGTTGGGCGGCCGCCATGCCGCCTTCCGCGCCATCGAGTTGGGTGAGCGCCTCTTCCATGGCCTCAAGGACCTGCGTTGCATGCATCAGCAGCGAACGACGTTCGGCCAACTCTTCCTCTTCGCCCTCCTTGGGATCGAGCGCTTCCAACTCACCCAGGGCATGGCGCAGGAAGGCCTCGTCCCCGCGCGCCTTCTCCAACCGCGCGGCCGCCTCGGCGCGGTCCCGCTCCGCTGCCTTCCAGGCGGCGTGAAGCGCCCCGACCGCTGACACTTCGGAGGCGAGTCCAGCAAAGGCGTCCAGCGTCTGGCGGTGGGTCTTGGGGTCCATGAGGCCGCGCTGCTCGAAGTGTCCCTGCACCTCGACCAGGGATTCGCCCAGGGCGCGCAGCAGGGCCACGGAAATCGGCTGATCGTTGGCAAAGGCGCGGCTGCGTCCATCGGCGCCCAGTTGTCGGCGCAGCAGCAGGGGCTCGCCGGGTTCCAGCTCGATCTCACCTTCTTCCAGGGTTGCATGGGCCGGGTGTCCCTCCGGCAGGTCGAAGGCCGCGACCACGCTGGCGCGCTCGGCCCCCTTGCGCAGAAGGCCGCTGTCGGCCCGCTCGCCCAAGGCCAGTCCCAGGGAATCCAGAAGGATCGACTTGCCCGCGCCGGTCTCGCCCGTGAGCACGGCGAGGCCGGCTTCGAAGTTCAGGTCCAAGCGATCGATCAACACCACGTCGCGGATGGCCAGACTGACCAGCATCGCGTCTACTTAGCCTCCCCGCCGCGCGGGATCAGAAGATGTTCCAAACAGAGCCGATCCAGGAGTCTTCCTGCGCTTCGGGCCTCAGGTCCTCCCCGGTCAGAAGCGCATAGCTGTCGAGGTACCAGTCGCTGCCCGGGAAGTTGTAGCCCAGGACAGCCCCGGTCGCCTGCGCTTCCTTGTCGATGCCCAGCGCCAGATTGACCTCCACCAGGCGATGCAGGGCTTCGGGGACATGGGTGGTGGTCTGATAGTCGCGCACCACGGCCTGGAAACGGTTCAGCGCGGCCAGATAGTTCTTCCGCTGAAGATAGAAGCGCCCGATCGTCATTTCCTTACCGGCCAGGTGGTCGTTCGCCAGGTCGATCTTCAAGCGCGCGTCGCGGGCGTACTGGCTGTCGGGAAAGCGCCTAACCACCTCGCCAAGAGCGTCGAGAGCATCCTGGGTCATCTTCTGGTCCCGGTGCACGTCGGAGATGCGCTCGTAGTAGCAGAGCCCCTTCAGGTAGAGGGCGTAGGCGACGTCCGGGCTGCCCGGATGCAGCGCGACGAAGCGGTCCAGGCCGTTGACGGCCGCGTCGTAGCGGTTCGCCAGATAGTAGGAATAGGCGGCCATGAGCTGGGCCTTGGCGGCCCAGACGGAATAGGGATGCTGACGCTCGACCTCTTCGAACTGCTGACCGGCCAGCTCGTAGTCCTCGCCCGCGGCCAAGGTGTCGGCGGCGATGTTGTAGAGCTGTTCAACGGGCCGCTCCACATAGGGCGCCACCTCATCATCGGACGAACAGGCCGCGAGCAGCGGCAGGACCAGAACGATCGGCGCCAGGACCCGCAGGAAGAGCCGCCCGCGCCGCGGCGTCGCAGTCCAGGTATGGGGGCCGTTTGGCTGTCGCCTCATTTTTATGCCTCTTAATCCCAAGAAGAGAATCGCCGCTTCGGGCGTTTGCCGCGATGACTATAGGGCAAAAGAAGAAGGCCCCTCAAGCCGCCCCGACGCTTTGCGGGACTTGATGAGGGGCCTTTTTAAAGAGGCTCTGTTCCTGCCGCGCGTGGCGGCGGATATCAAACGCTGGCGGCGGCGGCGCGGATAGAGGGAAGCGCGTTGCCAGCAGCGGCGATGATGCCCGGCTCCAGGTCGTCCTCGGTCATCTCCACCCACTCCCAGGCGTCCTGGTCGGAGAACAGCTCGACCAGCAGGCGCAGGTTCAAGGCGTGGCCCGCCTTGTGACCGGTGAAGTGGCCGAGAATCGGAGCACCGGCGAGATAGAGGTCGCCGATCGAGTCCAGCACCTTGTGGCGCACGAACTCGTCCTTGAAGCGCAGCCCGCCTTCGTTCATGACCTTGTCGCCGTCGATCACCACGGCGTTGTCCAGCGACCCGCCACGGGCCAGCCCCATCTTGCGGAGCTGCTCCACCTCATGCAGGAAGCCGAAGGTGCGGGCACGGGAAATCTCGGACTTGAAGGTCTCCTCGGTGATCGCGCCCGACCAGCTCTGGCGGGAAACCAAGTCGTTGTCGAAATCGATGTCGAAGTCCACCGTGAAGCCTTCGCCGGGCACGAAGGAGGCGGCGCGATGCGGCTCCTCGACCGAGACATCCTTCAAGATGCGGATGGCGCGGCGCGGCGCATCCTGACGCGCGCGGCCGGCGCATTCGATCAGGAACACGAAGGGAGCGGCGGAGCCGTCCATGATCGGCACTTCCTCGGCGCTGATCTCGACCAGCGCGTTGTCGATGCCACAGGCGACGAAGGCCGACATCAGATGCTCGATGGTGCTGACCTTCTGGCCATTCTCTGCGACAAGGGTCGTGCAGAGCGGCGTCTCAACCGCGTTCTTCCAATGCGCCTGCAACTCGACGCCTTCGACGTCGGTGCGGCGGAACACGATACCGCTGTCGGCTTCAGCCGGATTCAAGGTCATGGAGACCCGAAGACCGCTGTGAACACCGATGCCCGAACAATGGATCGGATTTTTCAGAGTATGCTGGGAGAGCGTTGACATGGCTTGATGACCCCACCGGCCGACCGTTCGGCCTTTATTGATCTGTTAATTTGGTGCCGACCCGCAGTTGGATTAAAGCTACTCGGCATCCGTCTAAGATATGCTGCGCTGCAGCTAGTGTGAAATCACTGTTTGTTACAGCATGTTACGCCGAAAAACGGCTGATTTCCGCCGCCTTGCGGGAGAGCAGCGCGGCTTTGTTTTTTCCACGAAAAGACGTGGATCCCGGCGCCTGGATAGACAAGCCCGCTCGCCATGGGACCGCACCCCTTCGATTCGCGGTCCGGCGAGCGGGCTTGCTCCCCCGAGATCGTTCAACGCCGCCGGAGAGAGGGGCCGTTGATCCCCCTCTCCGGCTGACTTCGGCGTTGGTCAGTTGGCCTGGCGGCGCAGGAAGGTCGGAATCTCGAAGAGATCCTCGTCCATGTCGCTCTCGGCCTTGCGCTCCTTGGTCTCGACGCCGGAGAGGCTCTGCTGGGCAGGCTCCTCCTGGCGCGCCGGCTTCGGCGTCTCGGCCACCGGCTCACTGCGCTGGGTCCGGCGTTCGATCTGCGGCTCCCGTCGGGTGACGGAGGCCTGCGGCGCCTTGGCGTCCTCAGAAACGCCGGTGACGGTCTTCTCCACCTTCTTCTCAGCGTTGTGGATGGCCTTGGCGGCGCCGGTCATCAGACCGAACAGCGTCGCGCTGCGGCTGCGCTTGGCGATCGGCGCTTCCTTGGGGCCCTTACCGGTCCCGCCGCCGTTGGTCATGGCCGCTTCGGCGAAGGGCTCAGGCTTGGCGGCCTGCTCCATCACCGGACGGCGCGGCGATTCGACCGGCTCGGGCGGGATGAAGGCGTCGTCCATGCGCGGCACGGCCCGGCGCGGTTCGCCGGAGAGTTCCGGTCCGGCCTGGCTGCCGCCGGTCGCTTCGCGGGCGCCGTTCTGGCGCGCCTCGAAGGCGGCGACCGCCTGATCGAACTCCTCGCGCTCGTCGAAACCGCTTTCGTCGGCCTCTTCGAGCTCGGCGGCGACGGGAAGCTCCTCCGGGGTCTCCTCGACCGGGATATCCTCAACGGGAGTCTCCTCGATCTCGGCGACTTCCAGCTCCTCGACCTCCTCTTCCGGCGCAGCGGAAGCAGCGGTCAGGCGCAGTTCCTCGGCCGCCTTGGCCGATGCGATCGCCGCGGTGCGGACCGGCTGGGTCAGCGGCTGCGGGCGCTCGCCCTCCTCCACGTCGATGCCGGTCGCCACGATGGAGACCCGCATCAGGCCGTTCATGGATTCATCGAAGGTCGAGCCGAAGATGATGTTGGCTTCCGGATCCACTTCCTCGCGGATGCGGTTGGCGGCCTCGTCGACCTCGAACAGCGTCATGTCCATGCCGCCGGTGATGTTGATCAGCACGCCGCGCGCGCCGCGCATCGAAACATCGTCCAGAAGCGGGTTGGAGATCGCGGCTTCCGCGGCGGCCACGGCGCGGCCGTCGCTTTCCGCCTCGCCGGTGCCCATCATGGCCTTGCCCATCTCCGACATGACCGTGCGGATGTCGGCGAAGTCCAGGTTGATCAGGCCCGGCATGACCATCAGGTCGGTCACGCCGCGCACGCCCGCGTGCAGCACGTCGTCGGCCATCTTGAAGGCGTCGGCGAAGGTGGTGCGCTCGTCACAGACCCTGAAGAGGTTCTGGTTGGGGATGATGATCAGGGTATCGACGAACTGCTGGAGTTCCTCCAGGCCGTTGCTGGCCATGCGCATGCGATGGATGCCCTCGAACTGGAAGGGCTTGGTCACGACGCCCACGGTCAGGATGCCCTGCTCGCGCGCCGCGCGGGCGATGACCGGGGCAGCACCGGTGCCGGTGCCTCCGCCCATGCCGGCGGTGATGAAGACCATGTTGGAGCCTTCGAGATGCTCCAGGATGTCGTCCATCGCCTCCTCGGCGGCGGCCCGGCCGACATCGGGGCGGGACCCGGCGCCAAGGCCGGAGGTGATGTGCCGGCCGAGCTGGATGCGGCGCTCGCACTGGGAATGCTCCAGCGCCTGGGCGTCGGTGTTCGCAACCACGAACTCCACGCCTTCAAGCTTGCTGGTGATCATGTTGTTCACGGCGTTTCCGCCGGCGCCACCGACGCCGACAACCGTGATACGCGGCTTCAGGTGCGTTTTCTCGTCACTGGGGACGCTAAGGTTCAACGGCATTTTCTCCTCCATTCCCCCGGGGGGTCCGGGGCCTCCTAAAATGCCCGGTGGTCTCTAACCGGGCTTCGCTTCGTCCCGTGGCGCGAGGCGGGACCTCCTCGAATGCTTCTCTTCTCGGTTCCGGGCGCTTGATCGCGCTCTTTAAAAGTGCTCCCGGAACCAGTGACCCAACCGGCCCACAAAGCCGGGCAGAGCCGCTCCCTCGTCGGCTCCCATACCGTTCGTCTGCTGCACGACCGGCGGAGACGCGGGCTGCGGCTCCATCGAGCGTTCGCTTTCGACGGCGTAACGGATAAGACCGGCGGCGACCGCGTGGGCGGGGCCGGCCGTGGAGTCCGCCAATCCGCCAATGCCCTGGGGCCGGCCGATGCGGATCTTCCTGTCTAGAATCAGCGACGCCATGTCCGGGACGCCCGGCAGCTGACAGGCGCCGCCCGTCAGCACCACCCGGCGGCCGCCGACTTGGTACATGCCGCTCTGCTCCAGGCGCGAGCGGACCAGTTCGAAGGTTTCCTCCAGGCGCGGCTGGATGATCCCGTTCAGAAGGGACCGCGGGACCTGCTGCACGCTGCCCTCGTCGTACTCGCCGACCTGGGGCACGTCGATCATTTCCCGGTCGCCGCCGCTCGATGCGATGGCGTGGCCGTAGAGCGTCTTGATGCGCTCGGCGTGCGCGACGGGGGTGGAAAGCCCGCGCGCGATGTCCGTCGTGACGTGGATGCCGCCGACCGGCACCACATCTGTGTGGATGGCCTTGCCCTCGAAGAACACGGCGATGGAGGTCGTGCCGCCGCCCATGTCGATCAAGGTGACGCCGAGCTCCCGCTCGTCCTCGACCAGGGCCGACAGACCGGAAGCGTAGGGCGAGATCACGAAGCCGCCGACCTCCAGATGGCTGCGCTCGACGCAGCCGGCGAGGTTGCGCACGGGTCCGGAGGTCGCTGTGATCAGATGCAGATCGACAGCCAGATGCTCGCCGACCATGCCGCGCGGATCCCGGATCCCGCGGCTGCCGTCCACGGCATAGGCCAGCGGGATGGAATGGATCAGCTCCCGGCCTTCGCCGATGTGTCCGTTGAGGTAAGTCGGCTCGCGGCCCAGGGAGAGGGCGCGGCGCAGATCCCGCTCGCTCACCTGCTGGCCGTCCAGCGCCACTTCGATGGCGATCTGCCGGGATGCGGGCTTGCCGCCGGAAAGCGCGATGATGACGCGCTCGATGGTGTCGCCGGCCATCTGCTCGGCGGCATGCACGGCGTTGCGCACGGCGGCCTCGGCGGCCTCCATGTCCACGATCGCGCCGTTTCGGATGCCCCGGCTGGCCTGCTGGCCGATGCCGAGCACGCGAGGGACCGCGCCGTTGCCCCCCGGCTCGGCGATAAAGCAGCAGACCTTGCTGGAGCCGACGTCCAGCGCGGCTATCAGTCCGTTGCGGTTTGTACCCGGTGCTCGCTTCATGGTCTTTCCATTACCTCTCCATTGGCGGAGCAGGTCAGGTCGCCTGACCGCTCGCCTCTCCCTCTTCTCCCCCGCCCTGGGGCACGCCGTGCAGGATCATCTGATCCGGCAGCCGCAGGTCGATGACCCGCAGATCGCGCTCCAGGAGTCCGTGTTCGCGCGCCAGGCGCGCCAGCTGGCTGTAGGCCGCCTCGGGCTTCTGCTCGGGCAGCTGAACGTCGATGTCGCCGATGAGCCGCAGGTTCCAGCGGCGCCCGCCGATGCGCACGCCCGCCACCACGCGGCTGCTGAGGTCAGGCTCGCGGGCCAGGAGCGCCACGAGCTGCCCCGCGTGCTGCGGCGCGTCCGGTCCAACCACCAGCGGCAGGTGCGCGTAGGGGCGCAGATCCTCGATCGCGATGGGGGCGCCCTGGTGGTCGATCAGGGTCAGGCGGCCACGGTGCTGCCAGACGGCGAGCGGCTCGCGCTCGACCAATTGGATCGTGAGGCTGCCCGGCAGTTGCCGCCCGACACGCGCGGAGGCGATCCAGGGAAGCGCTTCCAGGCGCTGACGCAGCCCTTCAAGGTCGTAGGTCAGGATCGGCTGGCCGCGCCGAACGCCCAGTGCGTCGATCAGGGTCGCCTGTTCCGTGCGCTTGCGGCCGGTCACCAGCAGGTCCTCCAGGACCAGACCGGCCTCCGCGCTTTCCCGCACGGCATGGCGTTCAAGGTCGGCCCAGATCGACTGCGGCAAGCCCGAGCGCCAGATCAGCCCGCTGCCGATGGCAAAGACGAGAAGCGCCACGGACTTGGCGATCCGGCGCCAGCCGATGCGCGCGGCCAGACCACGGAGAGTCATGCGGGGCTTGGCGCGGGGGTTCTGCTGGGTCACTGCCGACATAGCGCGTCCTCCAGCATCCAGTCGACCAGCTCGGCAAAGGAAACCCCGATGTGCTGGGCCTGCTCGGGCACCAGCGACAGGGGCGTCATGCCGGGCTGGGTATTGGTTTCCAGGATCACCAGGCCGTCCTTGCCCTTGTCCGAGTCCCAACGGAAGTCGGACCGGCTGACGCCCTGGCAACCGAGCGCGCGGTGGGCCGTCACGGCCATGGCCTTCACCGCCTCTTCGATCTCAGGTTCGATGGGGGCCGGGATCAAGTGGTCGGCCACGCCGCTGGTGTACTTGGCGCGGTAGTCGTAGAAGCCCTCGCGCGGCTTGATCTCGGTCACCGCCAGGGCGCGGTCGCCCATCACGGCGACGGTCAGTTCGCGTCCCGGAACGTAACGCTCGACCATGACCTCGTCGCCGTAAGGCCAGCTTTCCTCGTCCAGAATCGCGGCGTTGGCGCCCGGCAGGATGATCTTCACGCCGACGCTTGAGCCCTCGGCGACCGGCTTCACCACGTAGGGGCGCTCCATCACGTCCTCGGCGAGCACCGCTTCGCGGGTCGCGACCACGCTTTCGGCCACCGGCAGGCCGTGGCGGGCGTAGATCTCCTTGGCCATGACCTTGTCCATGGCCAGCGCGGAGGCCAGCACGCCTGAATGGCTGTAGGGCAGCTCCAGCAGCTCCAGGAGGCCCTGGATGCAGCCGTCCTCGCCCCAGCGGCCGTGCAGCGCGTTGAAGACCACGTCGGGCCGCGGCTCCAGCTTGGCGATCAGGGCGAGGACGCCCTCCTTCGGGTCGATCATCAGGC
>JARRJC010000008.1:75743-122219 GCA_037379885.1 Limibacillus sp. | reverse complement strand
TCACGATGGTGGGCTCGGCCCAGCCCTTCTTTTCGAAGTGGTGGTGCAGCGGGGCCATGCGGAAGACCCGCTTGCCGGTCAGCTTGAAGGAAGCGACCTGCACGATCACCGAGACCGTCTCCAGCACGAAGAGGCCGCCGATGATGGCGAGCACCAGTTCATGGCGCGTGATCACCGCTATGGAGCCGAGCGCGCCGCCACAGGAAAGCGAGCCTGTGTCGCCCATGAAGACCATGGCCGGCGGCGCGTTGAACCAGAGAAAGCCGAGGCTGGCCCCGACCAGTGCTGCGCAGAAGACGGCGAGCTCGCCGGCGCCGGGCACACCGTGAAGGCCGAGGTAATCGGCGAAGACGGCGTTGCCGACCAGATAGGAGATGAAGCCAAAACAGCCCGCGGCGATCATCACCGGAACGATGGCGAGGCCGTCCAAGCCGTCCGTCAGGTTGACCGAGTTGGCCGAACCCACGATCACGAAGACGGCCAGGCCCAGGAAGCCCCAGGAGAGATAGATCAGCACGTCCTTCAGGACCGGCAGGGCCATCTGGTACTGAAGCGATTCCGGGCTGACCGCCGTCAGCCAGACCGCGGCCACGAGGGAAATCGTGATCTCCAGCGCGAGACGCAGGCGTCCCGGCAAGCCGTGGTGTGAACGGGAGGTCAGCTTCTTGTAGTCGTCGACGAATCCGATCATGCCGAAGCCGCCGGTCACCATCAGCACGATCCAGACGTAGTGGTTCGAAAGATCGGCCCAGAGCAGGGTCGAAATGGCGACCGCGAGCAGAATCAGAACGCCGCCCATGGTGGGCGTGCCCTTCTTGGTCAGCAGGTGGCCTTCGGGTCCGTCCTCACGGATCGGCTGGCCCTCTTTCTGCTTTTTCTTCAACCAGTTGATCACGCTGGGGCCGAGCACGAAGGCGATGAGGAGCGCCGTCAGCACCGCCCCGCCGCTGCGAAAGGTCAGATAGCGGAACAGGTTGAAGAAGATCACCTCTTCGGCCAGGGGCGTGAGCAGGAGATAAAGCATGCCTTTTCGCCCCCCTCTAGCTTCCGTTGGCCGCTTTGAGCGACGATTGGCCGAGCGCTCTCAGCGTCTCGACGACATGGGCCATGCGGCTGCCCAGAGACCCCTTGACCATCACCACGTCGCCCGGGCGGACCCGGTCATGAAGGATTTCCGAGAGGTCGAGGGAGTCGGCGGCGTGCTCGCCGCGCTGCGCCTCGGGCAGCGCCTTGTGCAGCGCCGCCATCTCCGGGCCGCAGGTGAAGACGAGATCAATGCCCGCGTCGCGCAGCGGCCCGGCGAGACCCGCATGGAACGCGCGGCTCTCCGGGCCCAGCTCCAGCATGTCGCCCAGAACCGCGATGCGGCGGCCCGGCTCGCGGGGCTTGGAGGCAGCGAGCACCGCAATGGCGGCGCGCACGGATTCAGGGTTGGCGTTGTAGCTCTCGTCGATCAGCTCGAAGGCGCCGTCGGGAAGCTGAACCAACTCCGACGCGCCGCGCCCCTTCAGGGGGCTGAGGCGCGACATCTGCGCGGCCGCCTCGGTCATGTCCAGGCCCAGGGCCTTGGCGACGCCGAGCACGGCCAGGGAATTCATCACCCAGTGCAGACCCGGCATGGACAGGCAGTAGTCCACAGCCTTGCCGCCGATCATGGCGGTGACGGCCGAGCAGCGCGCATAGAGTTCGCTGGAGAGAAGGCGCAACTGAGCTTCGGGATGACGCCCGAAGCCGACGATACGGGTCACGCCTTGCGCCTGGGCCTTGGCGCGCAGCAATCCGAAGTACTCGTTGTCGGCGTTGATGATCGCCGTGCCACCGCTCACCAGCCCTTCGAAGATCTCAGCCTTGGCGGCGGCGATTTCCGCGCCGTTCTTGAAGAATTCCAGATGGGCGGTGGCGATGGTGGTGATGATGGCGACTTCCGGACGGACCTGTTTGACCAGTTCGCGGATCTCGCCGGCATGGTTCATGCCGAGTTCGAAGACGCCGAAGTCGGCGTCGCGCGGCATGCGCGCCAGCGAGAGCGGCACGCCCCAATGATTGTTGAAGCTGGAGGCCGAGGCGCTGACGCTGCCGAAGGCCGAGAGCATGACCCGCAGGGCTTCCTTTGTGCCGGTCTTGCCGACGCTGCCGGTCACCGCGACGATGCGGCCCTGCGCCCGCGCGCGTGCAGCCGCGCCCAGCGCCTCCAGCCCCTTGAAGCTGTCTTCCGCGACGATCAGCGGCGCGTCCTGTCCGATGCCTTCGGGAATCTTGTGGACCAAGGCGGCCGCCGCGCCCTTCTCAAGCGCGGAAGCGACGTGGTCATGGCCGTCGTTGTTGGGTCCTTCCAGCGCGATGAAGAGGTCGCCCTTGGCCAGGCTGCGACTGTCAATGGAGACGCCCGAGGCCTCCCAGTTGCCGCCCTGGCCGCGCGCGGTCCCGCCCAGCGCCTTCAGAACTTCATCGCGGGTCCAGAGCGCTTGCGTCACTCCATCCCTCCCCCGCAGAGGCGGCGCGCCACCTCGGCGTCGTCGAAGGGGATCACCTGATCGCCCACGATCTGTCCGGTCTCATGCCCCTTGCCGGCGATCAGCACGAGGTCGCCCTGGCCCGCTTCTTCCAGCGCGGCGGCAATGGCCTCCGCGCGGTCACCGATCTCGCGCGCGCCGGGGGCCGCCGCCATGATCTCTGCACGGATCGCCGCCGGGCTTTCGCTGCGGGGATTGTCGTCGGTCACGATGACGCTGTCGGCCAGACGCGTTGCGATCTCGCCCATCTGCGGGCGCTTGCCGCGGTCGCGATCGCCGCCCGCGCCGAAGACGCAGATCAGCTTGCCGTCGGTGTGCGGGCGCAGCGCGGCGATGGCCGCCTCCAAGGCGCCCGGCTTGTGTGCGTAGTCGACGAAGACGCCCGCGCCCTTCGGGCTGCTGGCGACCAGCTCCAGGCGGCCCGGCACGCCCTTCAGCTTGGGCAGGGCCGCGAGCAGGGCATCGATATCGCTTTCCGTCGCCTGGGCAAGACCGAGAGCGGCCAGGGCGTTGTGACCCTGATAAGCGCCGATCAGCGCCAGCTCGGCCTCGCTCCGGCGGCCGTCGATCTCCATCTCCAAGGCGATGCCGTGGCTCAAGGGCCGCACGGCCAGCAGCTTCAGCGCCCGGCCGCGCAGGCCGTAGGAGTGTACCTTCTGGCCATGCGCCCGGCAGCTCTCGGCGAGGGCGGCGTATTCGGGGACATCGGCGTTGAGCACCGCCGTCCCGCCCGGCTGCAACAGCTCCGCAAAGAGCCGCAGCTTGGAGCGGAAGTAGCTCTCCATGTCCTTGTGATAGTCCAGATGATCCTGGGACAGGTTGGTGAAGGCGGCTGCCTCCACCTTCAGGCCGTCGAGCCGGTGCTGGTCGAGGCCGTGGCTGGACGCTTCGATCGCCAGGTGGTCGTAGCCGGACAGCGAAATCTCGGCCAGACAGGCGTGCAGCGCCACCGGGTCGGGCGTGGTCAGGTAGGGCGGCGCCTTGCGCGCGGCGGTCTTGGGGATGAGCCCCAGGGTCCCGAGGCTGGCGGCGCGCTCGCCGGTCAGCTCCCAGAGCTGGCGCGTGAAGTCCGCGACCGAGGTCTTGCCGCTGGTGCCGGTGACGGCGGCGATGTGGCGCGGCTGCTCGTCGAAGAAGCGCGCGGCCATGCGGGCCAGGACGGCGCGGGGCTCGCGCGCCGTGACCAGGCCGACAGTCCGGCTCTGCTTCTTAAGCCGCGTGCCCTCGGGGGCCAGGATGGCGGCGGCGCCCATCTCGATCGCCTGGTCGATGAAGTCACGGCCGTCGGCCTTGCTGCCGGGCAGCGCGGCGAAGAGGTCGCCCGGGCCGACCTGCCGGCTGTCCGCCGTCAGTCCCCCGATTTCGATCCCCCCAGCCGTGTCGGCCTTGTCCACCGTAACCTCCAGTCCTTCCGTCAAATCAATGAGCCGTCGCGCCATTGGCGGAGGCCTCCAGCATCAGTCCGGCGGCCGGCGGTGCGGCCACCTCGTAAGTACGGCGGGACACGCCCAGAAGCGGCGCGATGCGCTCCACCACGCGGCCCACCACCGGCGCGGCGACCCAGCCGCCCGTGGCGTAGCCGTAGGTGCGCTTCAGCCCCTTGGGCTCGTCCACCATGGCGAAGATCACGTAGCGCGGATCGTCCATCGGAAAGGCCCCGATGAAGGAGGCGATGCGCGCGTTGTCGGAATAGCGCCCGTTGATCAGCTTGTCGGCGGTGCCGGTCTTGCCGCCCACCAGGTAGCCCTTGGCGTTGGCGAACTTGCCGGTCCCTTGGGTCACCACCTGGCGCATCAGCCAGCTCACGGTCTCGGAGGTCTCCGGGCTGATCACGCGCTCGCCGCCGACCGGCTGGTTCTCCGGACGCTTCAGGAGCGTCGCGGTCTTCAGCTGGCCGCCGTTCACCACGGCCGACATGGCGGTCACGAGCTGCAAGGGAGAGACCGAGAGGCCGTGACCGTAGGAGACCGTCATCATGTTGATCTCGCGCCAGGGGCGCGGCACCAGCGGGGAGCCAACCTCCGGCAACTCGATGGAGGCGGCCTCCAGCAGTCCGAAGTCGCCGAGATAGCGCTGCTGCAACTCCTTGCCGACCCGCTCGATCATATGGACCGTGCCGATGTTGGAGGAGTGGATCATCACCTCCGGCACCGTCAGGGTGTCGCCCTTGGGCTTATAGTCGTTGATGGTGAAGCCGCCGACGCGGATCGGCTTTGCCACGTTGAAGCTTTCGGTCAGCTCGACCACGCCGCTGTCCAGCGCCATGGCGGCGGTCAGCAGCTTGAAGACCGAGCCCATCTCGTAGGTGCCGAGCGTGGCGCGGTTGAAACGCGCATCCTTGTCGGCGGTGCCCGCGTCCTTGGGATCGAAGCTGGGCAGCGACACCATGGCCAGCACCTCGCCGGTCTTCACGTCCATCACCAGGCCGGCGGCGCCGATGCCGCTGAACTCGGTCATGGAAGCGGCAAGCTCCTCGCTCAGCACATGCTGGAGGCGCAGGTCGAGGGAAAGCTGCAAGGGCTCGCTGGAGCCGCCGAGGCTGTCGTCGAAGGAGCGCTCCATGCCGGAGAGGCCGCGGCCGTCGATGTCGGTGAAACCGACGATGTGGGACATGAGAGGACCTTGCGGATAGACCCGCTTGCTCTCTTTCTGGAAGTAGAGGCCGGGTTCGCCGAGCGCGTTGATCTCGAACTGCTCGCGCGGCGTCAGGTCGCGCTTCAGGTAGACGAAAGCGCGGTCGCGGCTCAGCAGCGCCTCAAGATGCGGCTGGCTGACGCCGTTGAGCACCGTGGCCAGCTTGGCGGCGACGCGTCCCGGATTGTCGACCTGCCGCGCGTTGGCGTAGAGCGAGGCGGTCGGCAGGGTCGTGGCCAGCACGATGCCGTTGCGGTCGACGATGTCGGCGCGGCCGATCTGGAAGGCCTCGGCGTGACCCGCGGAAGCGATGCGCGGCTCGCCGGCCGGCTTGAAGACGGCCAGCTCGACGACGCGGCCCCCGACGACGAGGAAGGCCAGCGCGAAAACGGCGCCCGCGACCATCAGGCGCGTGCGGCCCATGTCGAGGCTCTGCTTGCGGCGCGAGCCCACCACCACAGCGGGCTGCCGCCCGGCTTGCATGTCGCAACCGAGCGGCGGGCAGGAAGACACCTTTACCTTGGGGCGGAGCCCCAGGAGCCTGCGGATCATTGCGCCCCTCCATACTTGATGAGGGTGGCGGCGATGGGATCGAAGGGAGCCGTGCCGCCCGATGTGGCGCTGGCGACGCCTGTCGAGACGTTCTCGGCCTTGGGCGCGCCTGGGGGCGGCGCGGCAGGCTCCACGCGGACGACAGCCTGCAAGGCCTCGCTCTCTTCTTCCGGCGCGGCGGGCGCGCTGGCGTAAAGCAGGCCGTCCGGCTTTTCTCTCGGCAACAGCGGACCGGCGTCGGCCGGGCGGATCACGACGCCCTCCAGACGCAAGGGCAGCTTGTCCAGATCCTTGAGGCTGACGAGCTGCGGCTCGACCGCAGGATCGAGGCCGAGGAAGCGCTCGGCCAGACCGGCGATGCGGTCGGGCCGGTTCAGATAGCTCCACTCGGCGCGCAGAACGTGGATCGCTTCCTGATCGCGGACGATCTCCGCGTTGACGCCGGCGAGCTCGCCTTCCAGCTCCTGAACCGCGAACTTGATCTGAAAGACGGTCAGGGCCAGGACGATGGCGACGACGGACCAGATGCAGGCGGCCAAGCGGATCATGACGCGCCCCCCATTTCACTGGACAGCTTGCGGGCGGCGCGCAGACGCGCGGAGCGGGCGCGCGGGTTGACGCGGATCTCTTGCTCGCCCGGCTTCATGGCGCCCTTGAAGAGCAGCGCCAGGCTGGCCGGGGCGGCTTGCGCGACCGGCAAATGGCGCGAGGTGCCCTCGCCGCCGGATTCCCGCTTGAAGAAGGCCTTCACGATGCGGTCTTCCAGGGAGTGGAAGGCGACCACGACCAAGCGGCCCTCGGGGGCCAGCAGACGCTCGGCTGCTTCCAGCCCGCGCTCCAACTCGCCCAGCTCGTCGTTCACGTAGATGCGCAGCGCCTGAAAGGTGCGGGTCGCCGGATCGATGGACTGGGCCGCTGCGCCCTTGATCGCGCCGCGCACGATCTCGGCAAGCTGCAGGGTGCGGGTGATGGGCTCTTCGGCGCGGGCGCGCACGATGGCGCGGGCGACGCGGCGCGACTGCCGCTCCTCGCCGTAGCGGTAGATAATGTCGGCGAGAGCGCCCTCTTCGGTCTCGTTGACCACCTCGGCGGCGCTCGGCCCCTCGCCGCCCATGCGCATGTCGAGCGGGCCGTCCTTCTGGAAGGAGAAGCCGCGAGCGGCCTCGTCGATCTGCATGGAGGAAACGCCGATGTCGAGCGCCACGCCGTCGAGCGGGCCTTCGCCCGCACTCTCCAGCAGCTGCTCCATGTCGCCGAAGCGGCCTTCGAGCATGACCAGCCGGCCTTCGTAATCCTCAGCCAGCTCGCGGCCACGCGCGACGGCCTCGGGATCGCGGTCGATGGCGATCACGCGGCAGTCGGCCGCCTCCAGGATGCCTTTGGTGTAACCACCCGCGCCGAAGGTGCCGTCCAAGTAAAGCCCGCCGTCATGCGGAGCGAGAGTCTCGAGGACCTCGTTCAGCATGACGGGGAGATGCGGGCTCATGACCTTCTTCGCTTGGTGGGTCATCTCTCACCTCCGCCGCGCGGCTTCACGGGGAGGGTCAATCCTTTGGTCTTAGCGCGCTGACGCGCCTCGCTCTTGTGAGCGGCGAGAGCCGTCGGCTCCCAAATCTGAAACAGCGGGCCCTTGCCGACGAAGCAGGCCTTGTCTGTGATGCCGGCGTGGGCCATCAGGCTGGAGGGCAGGACCACCCGCCCCTCCTTGTCCATGGAGAGCGGCTGGCAGTCCGAGAAGAGCGAGGTGGCGATGTCGTCCTGCTCGTCGGAGAAGAGGTCGATCTCGTTGACCCGCTCGCCGAGCTGCTCGATGAAGTCCATGCCCGCGCCTTCGACCGCGTTCGCGCGGTAGGAGGGGAACAGCACGACACTCATGCCGTTCAGCTCGGGCAGCTGCGCGCGGAACAGCGAGGGCACGGAGATCCGCCCCTTGCTGTCGATCCTGTTCTCGTAGGTCCCGAGAAAGGTGGCCAACGCCTTGCTCCCCTTGCGTCTTTCGACGCGCTGCTACTCCCCAGATGACGCCCTTCGGACGGGCGCACTAACGCAATATCCCCGGCATAAGCCTTATTGGGATTACATGGGATATCATGGGAAACCATGGGCGTCAATCGAAACTGAAGTAAAAAAGCTAGGTGGAGCAAGGCTTTATTAATGATTGGGTAACCTTTGCCAGAGGAATCACCGGCCCTACTAGAGGATCGAACTTAAAGTAAAGGATGAAGTCGGCGGCTTTATGCCGATGGAGCGATGGGAAAATGGCAAAGCCGCGGCAAGCCAGGGGTTTAGCCTGGAGGCCTCTTGTTTGTTCTACTTACGTTCTATTTGAAGGGAATGAGACTTTCAGCACGGCAAGCGTGTTTCCTGAAAAGCCCTACGACGATAGGTCGCTGGACAGAGGCGGAGCAAAGGCTGCCGTCCGCTGCATCGAACGGTGGGAAGAAGGGGTCAGACGGCCTGTAAGCCGGGTTCTGTCCCAGGCCGAGGCCTGGGGATGACCATTCATCTGGGACGCCCGTTACCGGACGCCTCGCGCGACCGACCCGAACGGCGGTGCGGAAACACACCTTGGGCGCGAAGCCCAGCCGCTCCTACTTGGTCTTGCTCCGGGTGGGGTTTGCCTTGCCGCCGCCGTTGCCGGAAGCGCGGTGCGCTCTTACCGCACCCTTTCACCCTTACCCGGCGGGCCGAAGCCATGCCGGGCGGTTTGCTTTCTGTGGCACTTTCCCTAAGGTCGCCCTCGCCGGGAATTACCCGGCACCCTGTTTCCGTGGAGCCCGGACTTTCCTCCCCCGCCGCGCAAAGGCGGCGGCAGCGGTCATCCGGCCGTCTGACCCGTTCGAGAAGGTAGAGAGAGCTGCCCCGGGCCGCAAGAGGCCCGGGGCGCATTGCCTCTTACCAGGAGAAGCGCACGCCGAGGTTCACCATGTGCGAGCGCTGGTCGCCGCCGATCTCCGCGTCGTAGCCCATGAAGAGCACGGCGCTGTCGCTGACCTCGAGGCTCATGCCCGCACCGAGGGTCAGCTGCGTCTCGTCGTCGTCGGCGCCCTGCACCGCGGCGGTGCCGAGGAGCGGGTTGGAAACGCCGACCGTCCGGTCGTCGAGGGCGAACTCCTGCTGCGCGCCGCCCCGGATCTCCGAGGAGAAGGTGCGCATGCCGCCGCCGAAGCTGACCTCCGTCTGGTACTCCAGCGCGATCTCACCGCCCGCCCGGAGGGCGTCTGCCGTCGTATCGCCGACCGTCAGGTTGCTGGCGCCCAGGCCGGTCTCGGTATAACCGTCGCGGTGCACCGTGAGGTAGGCAAGAGAGCCGCGCGGCACGATGGAGAAGCCACCGCCCACGTCGAAGGCGTATGGTGTAAATACCATCGCTGGCCGTGCCGGTTACGCCTTGAGAATTGATCTGCAAATAGCCGCCACCGGAATTCCTGGCGTCGATCCCAACGGGATCGGACTTGCCGGGAGGCGCATTGACGATCAGGTTGGCGACCGTGGCGTCGTTGTAGTTGGCGGCCACGCGCGGCAAGGCGGTCAGAGAGGAGAGCGGCGCGACCGCCAGGGTCTCTACTTTCAAGCTGTCGACGGACTGGGCGATAACGCCTTCGAGCGTCGGGGTGCTCTCGGCGACGGTCAGCAGGTCGCGAAAGGGAGCGACCGCCGGCAGCTGCTGCTTATTCTCCTTAACGAGGCCCTTGGGGTCGCTGCGCTTTTCACCATCGGGGGCGGCATCCTGCAGCGCGGCGCCAGCCTGTGTCCCCATGGTGAGAGATAAAGCTAAGAAAGAGGCGCCCGCCAAATAGCGGGCGCGATTCCGTCGCGCCATGTCCTGGCCCCCAAACTCTTCTTCCCGTCAAGACGCGGCCATAGAGCCGCGCTCAAGGATATAAACTCATGCGACTCTATGGCCGCTCTGGTTGCAGCGCGGAGTTTAGTGAATCGGCATACGCCGCACAACAGGCATATGCACTCATTTGTTGATTTTTTTCCGATTGATTTATACTTCGTGTCAACCGACACGTGCGGAAACTAAAGGCTGGCAGTCATTTCCTTCAACCAACCCTGATCCTCTTCAGGCATCTGTGGAGAGAGGGCTTTGAATACCATCGCATGATATGAATCGACCCAGGACCGCTCCTCTTCGCTCAGCATCCCTGTGACGATCAAGCGCCGGTCATAGGGGCAGAGGGTGAGCGTTTCGAAGCAGAGCATCTCCCGGTCCTGCCCCTCCAGGGGCCGCGCCTCGGTGACGGTCACCAGGTTCTCGATGCGGATGCCATAGGCCCCGGGCTTGTAGTAGCCGGGCTCGTTGGAGAGAATCATTCCCGGCTTGAGCGCGACGCTGTTGGGGACCTTCGATATGCGCTGCGGCCCCTCGTGCACCGAGAGGTAGCTGCCGACGCCATGACCGGTGCCGTGGTCGAAGTCCAACCCCGCCTGCCAGAGCGGCTGGCGGGCCAGCGCATCGATCTGGCTTCCGGTCGTGCCCTTGGGAAAGCGCAGCAGGCTGAGGGCAAGATGCCCCTTCAGAACCAAGGTGTAGCGCGTCCGCATCTCCTCGCTCGGCTCGCCGATGGCGACCGTGCGGGTGATGTCGGTGGTGCCGTCGGGGAACTGGCCGCCGCTGTCCAAGAGGAAGAGTTCGCCGGGGCCCAGCGCGCGGCTGCTCTCCTCGGTGACGCGGTAGTGCATGATGGCGCCGTTGGGCCCGGCCCCGGTGATGGAGGCAAAGCTCAGGTCGCGAAACATTGGCAGTGCCCGGCGCAGGCCGAAGAGCCGCTCGGAGACTTCCATCTCCGTCACCGGATCCCCCGCCGCGTGGCGCGCGAGCGCTTCGCGGTCGAGCCAGGCCAGAAGGCTTGCGACCGCCGGACCGTCGCGGCGGTGGGCGGCGCGCGCGCCCTCTACCTCTATGGGGTTCTTGGTCGCCTTGGGCAGCAGGCAGGGATCCTGCGCACGCTCCAGCGTTGCGCCGCCCTCCTCCAGCCGGTCGAAAACCCAGACCCCTGCGCTGGAGGGATCCGCCAGCACCTTACGACCGCCCGCCCCCAAGGCTCTCAAGGCATCGCCGAGACTCTCCGGCGCCGAAATCGTCACGCTGTTGCCCAGGGCGCGCTTCAGCGCCGGGGTCACCTTCCGCTGATCCACGAACCAGTCGAGCGAGCCATCCGCCTTCAAGATCGCGTAGGAGAGCGTGAAGGGCGTGTGCGGCACGTCCCCGCCGCGCAGGTTCAAGAGCCAGGCAATGGACTCCGGCAGGGTGAGCACGGCGGCGGCCAACCCTTTCTTCTTCAGGTCGTCGGCCAGCCGCGCGCGCTTCTCCTCGCTGGCCTCGCCCGCGTAGTCGAGGGAATGCGGCACCGCCGGAGAGAGCGGCGCAGGCGGGCGCCCCTCCCAGACCGCATCCAGGGGGTTCTCTTCAAGGGCGACGAGTTCCGCTCCGGCGGCCTCGGCCCAGGTCTTGAGCTGGCGCGCCTGCAAGGGCGCGTGCAGGCGCGGATCGAAGCCCAGGCGCTCGCCCTTTTTCAGATGCTCGGCCAGCCACTCGCCGATCGGCTCCTCGGTGATGTGGCGCCGGTCGAAGTGGTCGCCGGGCACCTGGTTCTGGAGCTGCAGGGTATAGCGGCCATCCGAGAAGACCGCTGCCCGCCCCGACAGAACGATGGCCGTGCCCGCCGACCCGGTGAACCCGGTCAGCCAGGCGAGCCGCTCGGCGTTCGCCGGAACGTACTCCCCTTGATGCTCGTCGCCGCGCGGTACCACGAAACCTTGGACGCCTTGCCGCTCAAGCTCGCCGCGCAGCCGCGAAAGCCGCTCCGCCGCAGAGAGCTGCGGCGCTGGAGCGCGCGCCGCCGCCAGCGCCCGCTTGCGCTCGCCCAGCGCCTCGGCCAGGGCCGGTGAGGGTCTCTCCGCGACCAGCGCCATCCAGGCGGCCGGGTCCGAGGGCTCCGGCGCGGCCAGCACGCCCTCGATCAGCGCGTCCAGCGCGGCGCGGTCGAAGCCGGGGGCCTCAGCCGCCAGAAGGCTGTCCAGGGCCCGGTCATCCGCGCCAGCAAGCTCGTTCATATTTGCCTCTCTCTTCCCGCCATAAGCCCTGTGCAAGCTTCTTTTGTTTCCTAGAACTGGTTCAAAAACAGTACTTTATGAGCCATGCTCGCCATGCATTGCTGCGGTGCAGCATTGGCTCTTCTTCCGGTGAAGGGGCAGCGCCATCTTCTCCATCGTGAGCGGCGGCGAGAGCCTATGACGCCAGTTATGCGACGCCAAAGACCCACCGCCAATTATGGAAGTAATTCTGACGGCTCCTGGAGCCCAGAGCAAAACCTAAAGGTGACCAAATGACGACCCTGTCTGAAATGCAGGTGGACAAGTACATCCTCGAGGCCCGCTACATGCGCGGCCAGATGATTCGTGAAACCCTGACCGGCTTCGGTGCTCTGCTGACCAAGACGCTGCCCGAGGGCCTGCGCCGCTACTACCAGCGCCGCCGCACCCTCGCCGCGCTTGAGCAGCTGGACCCGCGCGTGCTGTCCGACATCGGACTGCATCCCGGTTCGCTGCGCCGCGCCGCCTACGCCGCCGCTGACCATGCCTTCGATCAGGAAAAGCGCGGCGTGGAACGCCCCAGCTTCCTGACCAGCGCACAGGCGATGGGCTCGCCCATCACCGTGGAGGCCCTGGCCGCCAACTCGAACGACGGCAGCCGCAAGGCCGCCTAAGGACAAGGCCCACCGAAACCAAGAACCCACGGGGGGCGCGCCTCCCCTCCTCCCAGAGAAGCGCCCCTCGTGAAATGCAAACGGCCCCGCCCCTTCCTCCCAGGCGGGGCCGTTTGTCGTTTCAGCTTGCCGGAAAGCAGCGGGCGGACGACCATCGGGGCCCTTTTTGATCTCATCGACGAAGGAGCAGAAGACCGATGGACAAGGAACGCTTCGAAACCGGCCTGGCCCAGCGCAAGGCGACCCTGGGCGCTGAGTACGTGGAAAAGAACCTGGCGGCGGCCGACGACTTCACCCGCCCCTTCCAGGAGATGATGACCGAGTGGTGCTGGGGCTTCGGCTGGGGCGACGAGTCCCTGGACCCCAAGACCCGCAGCCTGATGAACCTGACCATGATCGGTGCGCTCGGCAAGATGCATGAGTGGGAAATCCACTGCCGCGGCGCGCTCAGGAACGGCGTCACAAAGGAACAGATCCGCGCCGCCATCCACGTGGTCGCGATCTACTGCGGCGTGCCCCAGTCCCTGGAGTGCTTCCGGGTGGCCCGCAAGGTCCTGGAAGAAGCGGGCGAACTCTAAGCCGCGTCCGTCACGCCAGCTCTTCCACCTTCTTCGCCGCCGTGCCGTCCAGTACGCCTTCGCCGTGGTGGCAGGCGACCAGGTGGCCGCCGATCTCGCGTAGTTCGGGGCGCTCGGCGGAGCAGCGTTCGGTGGCGAAGGGGCAGCGGCGGTGGAAGGCGCAGCCCGAAGGCGGGTTGAGCGGTGAAGGCAACTCGCCCTTCAGCGGCACCTTTTCGTGGCGGTGCGCGGGATCGACCGCCGGGGTCGAGGCAAGCAGCGCACGGGTGTAGGGATGGGTCGGCTGACTGAAGACCGCCTCCTTCTCCCCCTTTTCCACCACGCGGCCCAGGTACATCACCATGACCTCGTCGGCGATGTGGCGCACCACGCTCAGGTCGTGGGAGATGAAGAGGTAGGCGAGATCGAACTTCTCCTGAAGGTCCATCAGAAGGTTCAGCACCTGCGCCTGGACCGAGACGTCCAGGGCCGAGACCGGCTCGTCGGCGACCAGGATGCGCGGGCGCAGCATCAGCGCGCGGGCAATGGCGATGCGCTGGCGCTGCCCGCCGGAGAACATGTGGGGATAGCGGTTGTAGTGCTCGGCCCTGAGACCGACCAGGGACAGCATCTCCTGCGCCTGCTCGCGCCGCTCGGCCGCCGAGAGCTTGCGGTTGATGACCAGCGGCTCTTCCAGGATCGTACCGACCTTCTTGCGCGGGTTGAGCGATCCGTAGGGGTCCTGGAAGACGATCTGCACTTCCTCGCGCAGACGCTCACGGGTTTTCTTATCCGCGCCGGCCACGTCCTCGCCGTCGATCTCCAGGATGCCCGAGGTGGGCGGCTCGATCTGGGTGACGAGACGCGCCAGGGTCGACTTGCCGCAGCCGGACTCCCCGACCACGGCGAGGGTGCGCCCGGTCTCCAGCTCGAAGCTGGCGCTGGAGAGCGCCTTCAGGGTGGCAGAACCGGCGAGGAAGCCCTTGCGGACCTCGTAATGGCGGGCCAGTTCCCGCGCCTTCAGGATCATCTCACCCATCGGCCCGCTCCATGTCGTTCAGGGGGCAAAAGCAGCGCAGCTTGCCGATCTCGTGCTCGCTGAGCGCGGGCCGCTCTTCCCGGCAGCGTTGGATCGCGTGACTGCATCTGGGACTGAAGAGGCAGCCCTTTGGCCGGTCGCCCGCGCCGGGCACGACCCCCGGGATGGTCGGCAGGCGGCGGGCGTCGCCCGCGCGTTCGGGCAGGGCGTCCAGCAGGGCGGCGGTGTAGGGATGGCTCGGCCGGTTGAAGAGCCGCTCCACGCTCTGCTCCTCCATCTGCTGGCCGGCGTACATGACCGAGATGCGCTGAGCCGTCTCGGCCACCACCGCCATGTCGTGGGTGATCAGAACCAGCGCCATGTCGCGCTCGCGTTGCAGGCGCACCAGCAGGTCAAGGATCTGCGCCTGGATGGTGACGTCCAGGGCCGTCGTCGGCTCGTCGGCGATCAACAGCTTGGGATCGCAGGAGATCGCCATGGCGATCATCACGCGCTGGTTCATGCCGCCCGACATCTGGTGTGGGAAGTTGTCGATGCGGCGCTCGGGATCGGGAATGCCGACCAGGTCCAAAAGGTCCAGCGTGCGCGCCCGCCGCTCCTTGCGCGAGAGGCCCATGTGCGCCTTCATGGCCTCGCCCACCTGAAAGCCGATGGTGAAGCAGGGATTGAGGCTGGTCATGGGCTCCTGGAAGATCATCGCCAGGTCCTTGCCGACGATGTTCCGCCGCGCCTTGGCGCTCAACCCCAAAAGTTCCTTGCCGTCGAAGGTCAGGCGGTCGGCGCTGACCTTCGCGATGGGCGGCAGCAAGCCCATGGCGGCCAGCATGGTGACCGACTTGCCCGATCCGGACTCGCCGACCACGCCCAGAACCTCGCCGGCGTTCACGGTCAGATCGATGCCGTCCACCGCCTTGAAGGGACCGGCGGAGGTCGGGAACTCGACCGTCAGATTGCGTATCTCGAAAAGCGCCATGACCGTCCCTCCCCGCTCAACTGCGCTTCAGGCGCGGGTCGAGCGCATCGCGCAGCCCGTCGCCCATGAGATTGATCGCCAGCACAGTGATCAGGATCGCCAGGCCGGGGAAGGTGACGATCCACCAGGCGCTTGTGATGAACTCTCGCGAGTCGGCCAGCATAGAGCCCCATTCGGGCAGCGGCGGCTGGGCGCCAAGCCCCAGGAAGCCGAGCGCCGCGGCGTCCAGGATCGCGGTGGAGAAGGCCAGCGTCGCCTGCACGATCAGGGGCGCCATGCAGTTGGGCAGCACCACGATGAACATGACCCGCAGCGGGCCCGCCCCCGCCACCCGGCTGGCCGTCACGTAGTCTCGCGACAGCTCGCTCATGGCCGAGGCGCGCGTCAGGCGCACGAAGTGGGGGATGTAGACGATGGCGACGGCCATCATCACGTTCTCCAGCCCCGGGCCGATGATCGCCACCACGACCAGCGCCAGCAGCAGGCTGGGCACGGCCAGGATGATGTCCATGACGCGCGTGATGATGGTGTCGAATACGCCCTTCAAGAAGGCGGCCAGCAGGCCCAGGACGATCCCGCTGCTCAGACAGATGCCGGCCACGATGAAGCCGATCAAAAGCGAATAGCGCGAGCCGTGGATGATGCGCGAGAGGATATCGCGGCCCGTGGCGTCGGTGCCCAGCAGGTACTCCGCGCGACCGCCTTCGACCCAGAAGGGCGGCAGCTGAAGCGCGTCGCGGTACTGCTCGATGGGATCGTGAGGGGCCACGACGTTCGCGAAGAGGGCGACGAAGACCAGAAAGACCAGATAGCCAAGCCCGACCACCGCGCCCTTGTTCTCGCGGAAGTAAAACCAGAACTCGGCGATGGGGTGGACCGGTTTGACGGCGGCGCCGCCCGCGGTTTCGCTCGCTTGCGCCATGCCGCTACCTCGCGTGCCGGATTCTGGGGTTAATGAGGCCGTAGAGCAGGTCCACGATGAGATTGACCACCATGACCAGCGTGGCGATCAGCAGCAGCCCGCCCTGGACCGAGGGGTAGTCGCGGCGGCTGATGGAATCGACCATCCACTTGCCGACTCCCGGCCAGGCGAAGATCGTCTCGGTCAGGATCGCCCCGGCCAGCAGCACGCCGACCTGAAGACCGATCACCGTGACCACGGTGATCAAGGCATTCCTCAGCGCGTGCAGACCGATGACGCGCCAGCCGGACAGTCCCTTGGCGCGCGCGGTGCGGACATAGTCCTCGTTCAGGACGTTCATCATGGCCGAGCGCGTCTGCCGCGCGATCACGGCCATGGGAATGGTGCCAAGCACGATGGTCGGCAGGACCAGGTGATGCAGCGCATCCAGGACCGCGCCGTCCTGCCCGGAGAGATAGGCGTCGATCACCATGAAGCCGGTGACGTTCTCGTAATAGAAACGGATCAGGTCGCTGCGCCCGGAAACCGGGGTCAGGCCCAACCAGGTGGAGGAGACCATGATCAAGAGGATGCCCCACCAGAAGATCGGCATGGAGTATCCGGCCAGCGCGAAGGTCATGGAGGAGTGGTCGAAGGCCGAGCCCCGCCGCACCGCGGCCAGCACGCCGATGGGCAAGCCCAGCGCAATGGCGAAGACGATGGCGAAGAGAGAGAGCTCCAGCGTCGCCGGGAACAGCGTCAGGAACTCGTTCAGGACCGGCTGCTTGGTGGTGATGGAATTGCCGAGGTCGCCCTGGAAGATGCCGACCAGATAGCTGAAATACTGCTCGTAGAGCGGCCGGTCGAAACCGAACTGCTTCATCAGTTCGGCATGCCGTTCGGGATCCATGCCGCGCTCGCCCGAAAGCAGCTCGATGGGGTCTCCGGGAATCGCCCGGATGAGCATGAAGGAGATGACCGTGACGCCCAGGAAGGTCGGTACGAGCATCGCCAGTCGGGAGACGAGAAACCGGAACATGGAACCCCTTAAAAGGAACTAGGGACGGGCGAAGCGCTCACCCGTCCCTATCCCATTGGCCCTTGGGCCCGTCAACTACTCGATGTCGACGCCATAGAAGACGTGGCCGCCGAAGGGATCGATCCGGAAGTCCTTGACCTCCTTACGAACCGGCTTGAAGACCACGGAGTGGGCGATGGTGATCCAAGGCGCTTCCTCCTTGAAGATCACCTGAGCTTCCTCGTAGAGACGGGTCCGCTCCGCCACGTCGGCGGTCTGCTTGGCCTCGACCAGCAGGTCGTCGAAGGGACGATAGCACCAGCGCGCGCGGTTCGCCCCGGACGCCGCCTCACAGCCCAGAAGGACGAAGAGGAAGTTGTCCGGATCGCCGTTGTCGCCGGTCCAGCCCAGCAGCACGGTCTCGTGCTCGCCGTCCTTGGAGCGCTTCAGGTACTCGCCCCACTCGAAGGACACGATCTCCGCCTCGACGCCGACCTTGGCCCAGTCGGCCTGGATCAGCTCGGCCATGCGCTTGGCGTTCGGGTTGTAGGGACGCTGCACGGGCATGGCCCAGATGTTGGTCTTGAGGCCGGAAACGCCCGCCTCGGCCAGCATCGCCTTGGCCTTCTCCGGATCGTAGGGGTAGTCCTGCACGTCATCGTTGTAGGACCAGATCGTCGGCGGGATGGGGTTCTTGGCCGCCTTGCCGGCGCCCTGGAACACCACGTCGATGATCGCCTGCTTGTTCACGGCCATGTTCAGCGCCTGACGGACGCGCTTGTCCGTGAAGGGCTCTTTTTCCGTGTTGAAGGCGAGATAGCCGACGTTGAGGCCTTCCTGTTCCATCAGGTTGATCTCGTCATGCGCCGCCATGTCCTCCAGATCCGCGGGATTCGGATAGGGCATGACGTGGCACTCACCGGCCTGGAGCTTCTGCCAGCGGACGGAAGCGTCGGGGGTGATGGCGAAAATCAGGTCGTCGATCGGGGCCTTGCCCTTCCAGTAACCGGGGTGGGCCTTGTAGCGGATCACCGCGTCCTTCTGATACATGACGCGCTGGAAGGGGCCGGTGCCGACCGGGTTCAGGTCGACCTTCTCCGGGGTGCCCGCCTTCATCATCTGATCGGCGTACTCAGCCGAGAGGACCGAGGCGAAGTCCATGCCCATGTTGGCGATGAAGGGCGCTTCCGGACGGTTCAGGATGAACTGAACGGTGTAGTCGTCGACCTTCTTCACTTCCTTGATCAGGCCGGGCATGTCCATGGCCTGGAAGTACTCGTACTGACCGCCCGACACCATGTGGTAGGGATGGTCGGGATCGCGCTGACGCTCGAAGCTGTAGATCACGTCATCGGCGTTGAAGTCGCGCGACGGGGTGAAATCCGAGGTCGACTGGAACTTGACGCCGCGGCGCAGGTTGAAGGTGTAGGTCAGGCCGTCGTCGGAGACGTCCCAGGATTCCGCCAGCGCAGGCACGATCTTGGTGGTGCCGCGCTCGAACTCGACAAGGCGGTTATAGATCTGACGCGACGAGGCGTCGAAGGTCGTGCCCGCGGTGTAGAGCGAGGGGTTGAAGCCCTCGGGGCTGCCCTCGGAGCAGTAGACCAGAGTTTTCGCCGACGCGACGCTGATCAGCGCGGCAGAGGCGAGTACGCCGAGCGAAGCGGCGAGTAAGGTTTTTTTCAACGGAAGTACTCCCAAGTGTTTGGTTTATTTTGAATAATCCCAGCGTTTCTTCCCGATCTTCTTCCGGACCGGCTCAATCGTTCTCCCAACGGTCCACAGCTTAGCTCTTCTTATTCCTATGGTGTCAAGCTCAGCGGATAAGTTCCAGCCGGGGCGCGAAACAATGGAAAATACGCAATCTTTTGTAAGCGAATTGAGCCCTTCCCGCTTCGACGTCGTCAGCCCGCCTCAGCGCCGCAGCCTCAAGACCAGATCGCCGAGATGACAGAGCAGCCCCGCCAGAAGGCAAAGCGCCATGATCGCGAGCGATGAGTCCGCCAGCGCAAGACGCAGCGCCAGAGCCAGGCTGAAACCCGACGCCAAGGTCGCCAGCAGCGAAGCGCCCTGGCGCAGACGCCCGCGCGTCCAGAGATAAAGGGCAACGGCCAAGGCCTCCGCGACGATCATCGCCAGGACGAGATCGACCATCCAGGCGGAGGATTTGAGGGTCTCCATCCCCGCCCTCCCTTTCAAGCGACTTTAAGGGGCGACCAGTCCCGTCATGTGGGCCAGGTCCTTGAAGAAGATGCGCAGATGCGCCATCGGATTGGAGAAGCTCAGGCGCTTGTTCATGTAGGAATCCCAGGTCAGGTGCTGCACATCGGGATCGCCGCAGATGCTGACGAAACGCTCCCGGCGGCCATCCGTGCGGTACCAGTAGTTCTGCATCGCGCCCAGGATCCAGAAGGTGCTGGCATGGTCGCGCATGAAACGCTTGCGCGCGCCCGCCAGGGCCTTGGGGTTGCCGCTCCTGAGGCACTCGGCCACCGCCTCGGCGGCCAGCTCGCCACTCAGCATCGCGTAGTAGATGCCCTCACCGGAGGCCGGCGCCACGACCCCGGCGGCATCGCCCGCCAGCAGCAGGTCACGTCCGTTGTCCCAGCGCTTGCGGGCCCTGAGCGGGATGGGCGCGCCTTCACGGCGGAGGGTCTCGCAGCCGGAGAGATCCGCTTCCGCCCGCAGCGCATCGACCGCGCCGCGCAGGGAAAAGCCCTTCTCCGCGGAACCGACGCCGACCGAGGTGACGCCGCCGTGCGGGAAGATCCAGCCATAGAAATCGGGCGAGATGCGCCCCTGGTAGTAAACGTCGCAGCGTTCCGCGTCGAACAGCCCCGGCCTCGCCGCTGACTGCCCCTCGGGGGACCGCACGATCTCGTGGTAGGCGAAGACCGAGGGCGGCTCGGGTTCCTTGAAGGCCTGGCGCGCCAGCTTGGAGCGGGCGCCGTCCGCGCCGATCACGAGCCGCGCAGCGACCTCCTCAACCGCATCCTTGTCCCCACCTCCGGCGCGGTAGCGGATCACGGCTCCCCCCTCGCGGTCCCGTTCCAGGGAGACGAAGCTGCCGGTCAGGCGCTCAGCGCCCTTCCCAGCCGCACGCTCACGCAGGTATTCGTCGAAGGTCTCGCGGTCCACCATGCCGACATAGCCGCCTTCCTGGATCGGCATGTCGACCGAGCGGGCGGTCGGCGAGACGATGCGCGCCGAGCGGATGCGCGCGACCACCTGTTCTTCGGGTATCGCGAAGTCATGGATCAGGCGCGGCGGCACGGCGCCCCCGCAGGGCTTGATGCGCCCGGCCCTGTCCAGCAGCAACACGCTGTGGCCCTGTTCCGCGAGCAGGGCGGCGGCTGTGGCGCCAGAGGGGCCGCCGCCGACCACCACGACGTCATAACGGGCTAGTTTCGGCATGGGGCTACAACCTCTGCTGCGCGGCGGGCGCGGCTGCGCCGGACGGACCGCTGGGAAGGAGTGTGCCGGTCTCCGCTTCGGGCTCCGGCGTGGCAGGCGAAGGGCGGGTCAGCTTGAGGGCGAGCCGGGCGGAGAACAGGAAGAGCGTCGCCTCCAGCGCGAAGACGATGGCATAGGCCTCGCCGGGCGCCAGCAGGAACTGGCGCGCGAGGTCGACGCTCGCCGCGCCCAGAAACCCGCCGAGCCCGAAGGCGATCGCCTGGGCCGCGCCCCAGAGGCCCATGCGCAGACCCTCCCGGCGCCTACCGCCGCGTCCGGCCAGCGCCATCATCGAGGAGATCGCGGCGACGGCGAAGGCGCCGTTGGCCGCGCCCAAGAAGAATACGTTGGTCTTAAGCGGCCAGGCCCCGCTCATGACCCCGCCGGTGGCGAGCAGATAGAGCGCGACGGCGGAGGCGAGGCAACCGCCGGCCGTCCAGAGACGCAAGACCTCCGCCCGGCCCTGCCCGAAGCGGGTCGCGAGCACCGCCGCCAGGATCATGCCGACGAAAACGCCGCCATGCTGCACGCCGGAGAGCTGGGTCGACTCGCCCGGCGTCATGCCAAAGCGCAAACCCGCGAAGGGTTCGAGGATCAAGTCCTGAGCGCTGTAGGCCAGCATCGACAGGAAGACGAAGACCGTGAAGCGGCGCGAATGCTCCTCCCCCCAGACCTCCTTGAGGACGTCGGCGAAGGCCGGGCGCTGCCTGGTTTCTGCGCTATTCACAGCAGCGCTTGCCACCGGGGCGCGTCCTTCGACCCGCCAAAGCGCCAGGACCGTCAGGGTGAGCGCGCCGGCCGCGGTGACCGCTGTCACCATGACAAGCCGCTCCGGCGAATAGGGATCCAGGAAATGGCCCGCCAGTCCGGCGGTGACCGCAAAGCCCGCGATCATCATCAGCCAGACCACCGTGGCCGCCGGTGCGCGCCGCTTGGCCTCGACCCGCGTTGCCAGAAGCGCCAGGAGGTTGGTGCCGGCGGCCCCGACTCCGACGCCGATCAGGAAGAAACTAACCACCGCGACCGCGATGCCAGTCGCCTGCATCTCGCCCATCATCGCGGTGCCGAGCGAAGCGCCGACGCCGCCCAGGGCCAGGACCGCCATGCCGCCCAGGATCCAGACCGAGCGCCGCCCGCCGACGTCCGCGCCATGTCCCCAGCGGGGCCGCAGCATCTGAACGGCGTAGTGGAAAGCGACGAGAAAACCGGGAAGCGAGGCGGCCAGACCCAACTCCACCACCATGACGCGGTTCATGGTCGAGGTGGTGAGCACGACGATCGCGCCCAGGGCGGTCTGCACCAGACCCAGGCGAAAGATGCCGACCCAGCCGAGGGGAGGCGCGGAAGTCAGCGCAGACGCCATGGACCCCGCCCCCTTCAGTATCCGCCGGTCATGAGGCCGCGCACCGCAAAGGCGCTGACCAGCATGCCGAGAACGTAGAACAGGACGCCCGTGCCGTTGTAGGGCGCGGCGCGCTCCTTCGGCTTGGCCATGAGCCAGGGCATCAAGGCGATCTGCGCGGCGAGCAGGACGCCGACGCCTCCGGCGAACCAGAGCCGGTCCCAGGACAGCAGCAGCCCGACCACCACCACCTGCGGCAGGGCCATGACGACGCAGGCCACCCAGGCCGCGCGCTCGACCCCGAGCGCAGCGGGCAGGGAGCGGATGCCGAGCTGCCGGTCGCCCTCGACCGCCTTGAAGTCGTTCAAGGTCATGATGCCGTGCGCGCCGATGGAATAGAGAACCGCGAGCGTGATGATCTTGGGATCGGGCAGCGCGGCGCTGACCGCGGCGGCGCCGGTGAACCAGGGCAGCCCTTCATAGCAGGCGCCGACGGCGGCGTTGCCCCACCAGCCATTCATCTTCAAGCGCAAGGGCGGCGCGCTGTAGGCCCAGGCGAGCGCCAGGCCGACCAGTCCGGCCACGAAGACCCACGGCCCCAGAAGCCAGGCGAAGCCTGCCGACAGCAAGGTCCAGATCAGCGCGATGTAAAGCCCCCAGCGGCCTGGGATGCGGCCCGAGGGAATGGGCCTCTGCGGCTCGTTGATCGCGTCCACGTGACGGTCGAACCAGTCGTTGACCGCCTGACTGCAGCCACAGATCAAGGGGCCCGCGAGGATCACGCCGCCGATCGCGCCCATCCAGTGGATGCTCAAAGACTGTCCAGAAGAAATGACACCGCAGGCGTAGGCCCACATGGGGGCGAACCAGGTGATCGGCTTCAAGAGTTCCAGCACGACGCCAGGGGAGGCGCGCGTTGAACGACCAGCAGTTCCGACCGTGTTCACCATCGGAAAATCTTAGACACGACAGGAGGTAGCGTCAACTTTTGTTGACACTTAGCAGGCGTATTTTGGGAGGCCGGAAGTCCGCGCTCGAGGGCCCGGGGAGCCGTTCGGCTCAATCGTCGTTGGCTTCGCTCTCGCTGATGCCGTGACGGTGCAGCTTCATGTAGAGACCCTGGCGGCTGACGCCCAGCATTTCCGCGGCGAGCGCGCGGTTGTTGCTGGTCAGCGTCAGCGCCGTCTCGATGCAGAGCCGCTCGATCACCTCGGTCGTCTCCTGGACGATCTGCTTCAAGGGCACACGGCCCACAAGATTGGCGAGTTCGTTGGCCGAGCGGGTAATGCCGACTTCGCTCCTGGGTTCGCTCAGCAGGCGCTGACTGACATCGCGGATCAGGAAGCCGATGCAGGACTGCTCGCCGTTCTGAACGAAGACGGCCGACATCTCGACTTCGCGCTCGCTGTCCAGCTCACCGCTCAAGGTGGAGCGGTAGAGCCTGAGACTTCCCCGCTCCTGAAGGTTGGAGAGCGCGAGGTTGAGATCGACGCCGGGCCGCCCCAGCCAGCGCGACAGCGACTGGCCGATGACCTGGGACATGGTGGCGCACTGAGACATCTCCAGGAAGGCCGGGTTGGCCGACTGAACGACGCCCGACGGATCGGTGATCACCAGGGCGTCGCTGGATTGTTCGAGCACGCTCAAGAGGCGCGAGGTCTCTTCCGTGGTCTTGGGCGCCCCCTCGCCCGCACCTTCCATCTCTTCCAGGCGGATCAGGAAGAAGACGTCGCTGTCCTGACGGAACAGGGAGGCGGAAAGAGCGTAACGGGTCTTCTTGTCCACGCCCAGGACGTTGAGCTTCTGGGAGGTGCCCGTGGCCGAGAGCCGGTCCATCATGGTCCGGATCGCCTCGTTGTCCGCCTTCTCGAATTCGCGCGGGAAGGTGGAGCCGACCAGGCGGTTGTTGTTCTTGCCGAGGGCGGCGACCGCGGCTGGGTTGGCGTCGATGATGCGGCGGCTGCCCGCGTCCACGATCAGCACGGCCTCGCCGGCGACGTGGAACAGCAGACGGTAGCGCGTCTCAAGATGGCGCAGGCGCGCGTAGTCGCGCTCGATCGCGTACTGCGCCTGCAGGAGGCGCTGCTGCAAGGCCGCCAGGGAGCGGAGGTCGCGCCCGAAGGCAACGATCTGATTATCGGGCGAAAGCCGGACGGCGGAATAGATGATCGGCGTGTCGGCCCCTTCGTTCGAGGCGTAGTTGACCTGCCGCCATTTGCGCAGATCGGGCTGCCCCGCATCGCGCATCAGCATCTCGATCTTCGGCTTGCTTTCCGTGGTGACGGTGTCGATCCAGGGCTTGCCCACCCACTCCTGGCACCCGGCTATGTCCAGCCCGTCGTTGCTGATCGCCAGGTCGCGCACGATGCCTTCCTGATCGATGATCAGCGATATGTCCGAGGCGGCGGCCAGCAGAGCGGCAGCCTTTTCCGCGTCAATATCGCCTAACGACGATTCAGGGGCATTGAAGTGCTTCACAGTCGCTCCAAGAAATTTAAGAGAAGGCTAATTAATTTGGTTTCCCATTTGCTTACCTAGCGCGCCTTGGTAGTCGACGTGGCCAGCGCCCGCAAGGTATTTCTCAGCGAGGTAGACCGCCTCGGGGCCGCCTTGCGCGGCGGCGTCGGCGCCAACCTCTTCGATCAGATCGGGTTCTTTCTGGAAGGCGAGGCCGCCGACGAGCACGAAGATATCCCGGTTCCGTGATGCTCTTCTGAGCGCCAGAACGCCCGAGCGCGCCGAGTCGCGCCAGCGGCTGTCGCTCATCGATAGGCCGATTACCGCGAACCACTCCTTCTTCACTCTGGCGACCAGCTCCTCGGCATAAGCCGTGGCCATGGCGCCTTCCACTTCCCAGCCCCCGCGCCTCAGATGATCCTCGATGACCAACAGGCCGAAGGTGTGCTGTTCTCCGGGCACGGTCGAAAGCAACGCCCGGCGCTTTGCGCCCGTCTTGACCATCGGCGGCGCGGCCATGCGGCCCAACTCGCGCATGATGGTCTGCAGGTGTCCAAGACCGACCGTGACCGAGACGAAATCGCTTTCGTCCGTTTCCCACAGTTCGCCGAGACGCCGGGCGACCGGGGCGAGGAGATGCATCAGCAACTGGTCGCTCTCCGCGCCGCGCCGTCTTAGGCGCATGACGAACTCAAAGCAAGTCTCGTAACTCGAACCAAGTGTCAAGTTCGTTAGTCGTTCCACCTCGTCTTCGCCGACAATCACTCCACTACCCTCCCCGGGGTCCTGATCAAGCCGGCGCGTACGATGCGCCAGCATCAGTCGAGGGATGATCTCGCCCTCTATGAGTTTCAGGAAGCCCTCGATCGGTTTCGATCCGGCTTCCTTGCCCCCTGTGGTTAGCGCCCTGCCCTCAGCGGGCTCTGGCGGCGTTGGATTCTTCGGGCGGATCGTCTTCCCCGCCGGGGTCTTGTTAGCGACATACCTGCCGGAACCCTTGGATTTCTCCGTTTCCCTTAGCTTGGGCATGTTGGTCCCTCCCTTGAGAACCGAGACGCCTCCCGTTCTGCTTATTGCTCTTTAGCAGGCGTCTTCTTCCATGAGGACCAGGTGCCAAGATTTATCAGGAGCCTCGATATATCCGAGTATCAGGTCCTTACCTTCCGCCGGGTCCGCGGAACCTTTCAAACCGCCGATCCGGAAACATGCTCTCTACTGTACACGGCTTTCCACGGTACCGCTGAGAACTTTCAGCATGACCGCTTCGCCATCATTTGTAAATCTAGAATGACGTCAAGTTTGATTGACAGACCCCTTTCCCAGAGTCTTTAATTCTTATGCCGGCTCCCGCGCATTCGAAAGCCGCCCTTCGATGGGTCGAAACGGCGGCGGAGAGCGGAAAGTCCGGCAGGAACGGGGAAAGACATTGCAAGATCCCGGCACAGCGCTCCAAGGCGGCCTCTACAGCGAGGCGGAGCGGCAACGCAGAGACGAGACGCCCTGGACCTTGGTTCAGGGCATTCTGGCGCCGATTCAGTTCGTGGTGTTCCTGGTCAGCTTGGCTCTGGTGCTCCGTTATCTGATGAGCGGAGAGGGATTCCTCGCAGCCTCCCTCTCGATCGTCGCCAAGACCCTGATCCTCTACGTCATCATGGTTACCGGCTCGATCTGGGAGAAAAAGGTCTTTGGCCGCTACCTCTTCGCGCCTGCCTTCTTCTGGGAAGACATGGTTTCCATGCTGGTGCTGGCGCTGCACACGCTCTACCTGGCCGCCTTCGCGCTCGGCTGGTTCACGCCCGAGATGCAGATGGCCATCGCGCTGGCGGCCTATGCCGCCTACGCCGTCAATGCCGCCCAGTTCCTGATCAAGTTCCGCATGGCCCGGCGCGACCGCCCGGCCTCCAGCCCCGGCCTGATGGAGCCGAGCCGCTCATGACGCCTGACGACCTCAACCCCGGCGGTTACGCCGACCTGACCGACAGCGCCGAGAGCCCGGTCGAGACCGGACGCCCGGTCCTGCGCGAACGCGGCCAGCGCGAGGTCTTCTGCGGCCTGACCGGCATCGTATGGCTCCACCGCAAGATTCAAGACGCCTTCTTCCTGGTGGTCGGCTCGCGCACCTGCGCGCATCTGATCCAGTCGGCGGCGGGCGTGATGATCTTCGCCGAGCCGCGCTTTGCGACCGCGATCCTGGGAGAGCGAGACCTGGCCGGCATGGCCGACGTGAACGAGGAGTTGGACCGCGAGGTGGCCCGCCTGCTGGAGCGCCGCCCGGACATCAAGCTGCTGTTCCTGGTCGGCTCCTGCCCCTCCGAAGTGATCAAGCTCGACCTGGGCCGCGCCGCCCAGCGCCTTTCCAAGCAGTTCACCCCGGACTGCCGCGTCCTGCACTATTCGGGCAGCGGCATCGAGACCACCTTCACCCAAGGCGAGGACGCCTGCCTTGCCGCGCTGGTCCCCGAGGCCCCCGAAAAGCAGGACAGCGCCGAGTCGCTCCTGGTGGTCGGCTGTCTCGCCGATGTGGTGGAGGAGCAGTTCCGCCGCCTCTTCGCCAAGATGGGGATCGAGAAGGTGGATTTCCTTCCGCCGCGCCGCTCCTCCGAGATGCCGGCGATCGGGCCCGGCACCCGTTACCTGATGGTCCAGCCCTTCCTGGGCGACACCCAGCGGGTGCTGGACGAGCGCGGCGCCGAGCACATCCCCGCGCTCTTCCCCTATGGCGAGGAAGGCACGACCGAGTGGTTGCGCGCCGCCGCCAAGGCGTTCGGCGTTTCCGACGAGACCTTCGTGGAGGCCACCGCCGCGGGCCGAGAGCGCGCTCGCCGCAGCCTGGAACGCCACCGCGCGGCGCTCTCCGGCAAGCGCATCTTCTTCTTCCCCGATTCACAGCTGGAAGTGCCGCTGGCGCGTTTTCTTCAGCGCGAGATGGAGATGGAGCCGATCGAGGTCGGCACCCCTTATCTGAACCGCCAGCTGCTGGCGCAGGAGCTTTCGCTGCTGCCCAAGAGCCTGCAGCTCAGCGAGGGCCAGCACGTCGACAGGCAGCTCGACCGTTGCCGCGCAGCGGCCCCCGATCTGGCCGTCTGCGGCCTGGGGCTCGCCAACCCGCTCGAGGCCGAGGGCCTGCGCACCAAGTGGTCCATCGAGCTGCTGTTCACGCCCACGCAAGGCTACGACCAGGCCGGCGACCTCGCCGAGCTTTTCGTGCGCCCGCTGCACCGGCAGACGCTTTTGAGGGTCTAGAGGAATGCAGCTGACCTTGTGGACATACGAAGGACCGCCCCACGTCGGGGCCATGCGGATCGCCAATTCCATGCGCGACCTGCACTTCGTGCTGCATGCGCCGCAGGGCGATACCTACGCCGACCTTCTCTTCACCATGATCGAGCGCAACGAAAAGCGCCCGCCGGTGACCTACACCACCTTCCAGGCCCGCGACCTGGGTTCCGACACCGCCAGCATCTTCAAGTCCTCCTGTCAGGAGGCCTATGAGCGCTTCAAGCCCTCCGCCCTGCTGGTCGCCGCCTCCTGCACCGCCGAGTTGATCCAGGACGACCCCATGGGGCTCGCCAAGGCGCTGGACCTTGAGATTCCGGTGGTCGGCGTGGAACTTCTGGCCTACCAGCGCAAGGAGAACTGGGGCGCCTCGGAGACCTTCTATCAGCTGATCCGCACCCTGGCCTCGCCCTTCCGCCCGGCGCCGGGCGAGAAGCGCCCGGAGCGCCAGCCGGGAACGCGGGCGCGCTGCAACGTCCTGGGCCCCACCTCGCTCGGCTTTCGCAACCGCGACGATGTCACGGAAGTGGTGAAGCTGCTGGAGCGTCTGGGCGTCGAGATCAACCTGATCGCCCCGCTGGGCGCCAGCCCCGAGGACCTGACCCATATCGGCGAGGCCGACTTCAACGTCGTGCTCTATCCCGAGATCGCGGCCACGGCGGCACGCTGGCTGGAGCGCAACTTCCACCAGCCCATGACCAAGACCGTGCCGATCGGCGTCGGGGCCACCCGCGACTTCATCAAGGAGGTCTGCGAGCTGGCCGGGATCGACGCGCCGAGCGACGAGCTGGACTCGCGCCTGCCCTGGTACTCGCGCTCCATCGACTCGACCTACCTGACCGGCAAGCGGGTCTTCATCTTCGCCGACGCCACCCATGCCCTGGCCGCTGCGCGCATCGCGCACGAGGAGATGGGCTTCGAGGTGGTGGGCCTCGGCACCTACAGCCGCGAACAGGCCCGCGAAGTGCGCGAAGCCGCCGAGGCTCTGGGCCTGGAGGCGCTGATCACCGACGATTATCTGGAGGTCGAGGCGGCGGTCGCCGAGTTGCAGCCCGAGTTGCTCTTGGGCACGCAGATGGAACGCCACATCGCCAAGCGCCAGGGCGTGCCCTGCGCGGTGATTTCCAGCCCCGTGCACGTGCAGGACTTCCCCGCCCGCTATTCGCCGCAGGCCGGCTTCGAAGGCGCGAACGTGATCTTCGACACCTGGGTCCACCCTCTGATGATGGGCCTGGAAGAACACCTTCTGCGCATGTTCCAGGAGGACTTCGAGTTCACCGACGGCGCCGCGCCCTCCCACCTGGCGAGCGAGCATGGCCGCGCCGTTGCGAGCGCCAAGCGGGAAGAAACTCAGTCTGAAGAAACACAGCCCAAGGAAGCGCCGTCCGAACCCTCGGAAGGCGCGCTTTCCTGGGACAAGGAGGCCGAGCGCGAGCTGGGCCGCATCCCCTTCTTCGTGCGCGGAAAGGCGCGCCGCAACACCGAACGATTCGCCGCCGATCAGGGCGTGAACCTCATAACCGTAGAGACGCTGTACGATGCCAAGGCCCACTTCAGCCGCTGACGCGACAAAGGTACGCGTCGCCATCGTGACCCTGGACGGTCACCTGGCGAGCGCCGTGCAGCGCGCCGAGCGCCTGCTGCGCCGCGAGCTGCCGGGCCTTGAGCTGCGTCTGCACGCCCTGGCGGAATGGAGCGGCGATCCCGACGCGCGCGAGCGCTGCCTGGAGGACATCGAAAAGGCCGACATCGTGCTGGCGACCATGCTGTTCATGGAGGACCACATCCAGTCGGTCCTGCCCGCGCTCCAAGCCCGCCGGGACAGCTGCGATGCCATGGTCGCCTGCATGTCGGCGGGCGACGTCATCAAGCTGACCCGTCTGGGCGACCTCAGGATGGACGGCGAGGCCAAGGGCATCGTCGGCCTGCTGAAGCGCCTGCGCGGCGCCAAGAAGAAGGGCGGCGGCGCCGGCGCCCAGCAGGTCGCCATGCTGCGCCGCCTGCCCAAGATCCTGCGTTACATCCCCGGCACCGCCCAGGACCTGCGCGCCTACTTCCTGACGCTGCAATATTGGATGTCGGGCAGCGACGAGGACGTGGCCAACATGGTCCGCTTCCTGCTGAACCGCTACGCCGCGGGCGAGCGCGCGCACTTCAAGGGCGCGCTGAACGCCGGCGAACCGCAGATCTGGCCGGACACGGGGCTATATCACCCGCGCTGCAAGGCGCGCATCACCGAACGCCTTTCCGATCTGCCCAAGCCCAAGGGCCCGCTCAAGGGCACGGTCGGGCTGCTGATCATGCGTTCCTACGTGCTGGCCGGTAACTCCAAGCACTACGACGGCGTCATCGCCGCCCTGGAGGCGCGCGGCCTGAAGGTCGTGCCCGCCTTCGCCAGCGGTCTGGACGCACGCCCGGCGATCGAACGCTTCTTCATGAAGGACGGCAAGGCGACGGTCGATGCGCTGCTCTCGCTCACCGGTTTCTCGCTGGTCGGCGGCCCCGCCTACAACGACAAGCAGGCCGCCGAGGAAGCGCTCGCCGGGCTGGACGTTCCCTACGTCGCCGCCCACGCCTTGGAGTTCCAGAGCCTGGAGACCTGGGACCAGTCGACCCACGGCCTGACCCCGGTCGAGGCCACCATGATGGTCGCGATCCCCGAGCTCGACGGCGCGATCTCGCCGATGATCTTCGGTGGGCGCAGCGATGCCGCGGCGGACGGCCGCAGCCGCGACATGACGGTCCACGAGGAGCGCGCCGAGAAGCTGGCCGCGCGCATCGAAGCGATGGTCCGGCTACGCAAGACGCCCAAGGCCGAGCGCAAGCTCGCCATCGTGCTGTTCAACTTCCCGCCCAACTCCGGCTCGACCGGCACGGCGGCCTACCTCTCTGTCTTCGCCTCCCTGATGAACACCCTGAAAGCCTTGAAGGCGGAGGGTTATGACGTCGATCTGCCGGAGTCCCTGGACGCGCTGCGCCAGACCATCCTGAAGGGCAACGCGGCCACCTTCGGCGCGGACGCCAACGTGCTGGAGCGTATTCCGACCGACACCCACCTGCGCCGCCAGCCCTGGCTGAAGGAGATCGAGGCCGCCTGGGGCCCGGCCCCCGGCAAGCACAACAGCGACGGCGCTTCCATCCACGTGCTGGGCGCGTCCTTCGGTAAGGTCGTGGTCGGCGTGCAGCCCGCCTTCGGCTACGAGGGCGACCCGATGCGCCTGCTGTTCGAAGGGGGCATGGCCCCGACCCATGCCTTCGCCGCCTTCTACGACTACCTGCGCGAGGACTTCGGCGCGGACGCCGTGCTGCACTTCGGCACCCACGGCGCGCTGGAGTTCATGCCGGGCAAGCAGACCGCGCTTTCCGGCGCTTGCTGGCCCGACCGCCTGATCGGCAGCCTGCCGAACTTCTACCTCTACGCCGCCAACAATCCCTCTGAGGGTGCGATCGCCAAGCGCCGGTCCGGCGCGACGCTGGTCAGCTACCTGACGCCGCCGGTCGCCAAGGCGGGGCTCTACAAGGAACTGGAAGACCTGAAGGCCTCCATCGAGACGCGCCGCCACCTGAAGCCCACGCAGAGCGAGGAGTTGGCCGAGCTGGCCGCGCTGATCGCCGAACAGGCCGCCGGGCTGGACCTGGTCCCGGCGGGAGAAGACTGGGCCGGGGAAGACTGGGCCGGGGACCCCGAGGCCGGAATCGACCTGCTGCGCGCCAAGCTGCGAGAGCTGGAAGAAACCCTGATCCCCTATGACATGCACACCCTGGGCGAGCCCTTCGCCCGCGAGCAGCGCATCGAGCTGCTGGACGCCCTGGAAGAGCCGGGCGGCGAGCCGGGGCGGAACGCCCATGTGTCACGCGCCGCGCTGGAAATCCTGGTCGACGGCGGCGGCCTGGAAGCCGCGCGCCGGAAGGATCTGGAATGCGGCGGCGCGGGTGACCGCGAGCGGTTGGCCGCGTTGGCGCATATCTCCGGCCTGCTGGCCGAGAACCGTGAGATTCCCTCCCTGATGCATGCGCTGGACGGCGGGTTCGTCCGCCCCGCGCCGGGCGGCGACCTGCTGCGCAAGCCGGAGATCATGCCGACGGGCCGCAACATCAACGCCTTCGACCCCTACGGCCTGCCCAGCGCCTTCTCCGTCGCGCAGGGCGCGCGTCAGGCCGAGCGCATCCTTCAGCGCCACCTGGACGAGGGCAAGAGCCTGCCGGAGTCGGTGGCGCTGGTGCTCTGGGGCACCGACAACCTGAAGTCGGAAGGCACGCCCATCGGCATCGCCCTGGCGCTGGTCGGGGCCAAGCCGCGCTTCGACGGCTACAAGCGGCTGGTCGGCGCGGAGCTGCTGCCGCTGGAGAGCCTTGGCCGCCCGCGCATCGACGCGGTGGTGACGCTTTCGGGCATCTTCCGCGACCTGCTGCCGCTTCAGACCAAGCTGCTGGCCGAGGCCTTCTATCTGGCCGCCGCCGCGGAGGAGCCCGAGGAGCAGAACTTCGTGCGCAAGCACGCGCTGGCCTACATGGCCAAGCACGAGGGCTGCAGCCTGGAAACCGCCGCGCTGCGCATCTTCTCCAACGCCGAGGGCGCCTACGGCGCGAACGTCAACCATCTGATCGACAGCGGCGCCTGGGACGAGGAGGACGAGCTCTCCAACGCCTTCATGACCCGCAAGTCCTTCGCCTACGGCATGGGCGGCAAGCCGCTCTGCCAGCGCGAGCTGATGTCCGACCTCTTCTCCTCCGTCGATCTGGCCTACCAGAACCTGGAGTCGGTCGAGCTGGGGGTCACCTCGCTGGACTACTACTTCGATACGCTGGGCGGCATCAGCCGCTCCGTGGCGCGGGCCCGCGGGAAAGCGCCGGACGTCTATGTCGGCGACCAGAACACCAGCGACGGCAAGGTGCGGACCCTGTCCGAGCAGGTCGCGCTGGAGACCCGCACGCGGATCCTGAACCCCAAGTGGTACGAGTCGATGCTGAGCCACGGCCACGAGGGCGTGCGCCAGATCGAAGCCCACATCACGAACACCTTCGGCTGGTCGGCGACCGCCGACGCCGTGGCCCCCTGGGTCTACGAGAAGGTGACCGAGAAATTCTTACTGGACGAGGACATGCGCAAACGCATGGCGGCGCTGAACCCGGTCGCGTCTGCTCGTCTGGCCAATCGCCTTCTTGAGGCGAGTGAGCGCCGCTACTGGCAACCGGACGAGGCCACGCAGGCCTCTCTGCAGGAAGCGGGTGAGGAGCTGGAAGACCGGGTCGAAGGAATCAACGGAGAGGTAGCGGCATGAACTACATGAGCCAGAGACTGCGCGCAGCAGCGGGCAAGAGCGGCCGCGAAGACGGCGAAGGCAGCGTCCAGGTCCATTCGGAAGTGCCCATGGAAGTGGACGGCGCGAAGGTTTTCGCGATCTACGGCAAGGGCGGCATCGGGAAGTCCACGACCTCCTCGAACCTCTCGGCGGCCTTCTCGAAGCTGGGCAAGCGTGTCCTGCAGATCGGCTGCGATCCCAAGCACGATTCGACCTTCACCCTGACCGGCCGGCTGGTGCCGACCGTGATCGACGTCCTGGAGACGGTGGACTTCCATACCGAGGAGCTGCGCACCGAGGACTTCGTCTACGAAGGCTACAACGGCGTGATGTGCGTTGAAGCCGGTGGCCCGCCCGCGGGCACCGGGTGCGGCGGCTACGTGGTCGGACAGACCGTGAAGCTGCTGAAGGAGCATCACCTGCTGGAAGACAGCGACGTGGTGCTGTTCGACGTGCTGGGCGACGTGGTCTGCGGCGGCTTCGCCTCGCCTCTCCAGCATGCCGAGCGCGCGGTGATCGTGGCCGCCAACGACTTCGATTCGATCTTCGCCATGAACCGCATCGTCGCGGCCATCCAGGCCAAGGCGAAGAACTACGACGTGCGCCTGGGCGGCGTGATCGCCAACCGCAGCAAGGACACCGACGAGATCGACCGCTTCAATGAGGCGGTCGGCCTGAAGCGCCTCGCGCACCTGCAGGACGTGGACGCCATCCGGCGCAGCCGCCTCAAGAAGTGCACCCTCTTCGAGATGGAGGATTCGCCGGAGGTGGAGCAGGTCCGCAACGAGTACATGAAGCTCGCCGCCACCCTCTGGGCCGGCACCGAAGAGCTGAACGCCACCCCCATGAAGGACCGGGAGATCTTCGATTTCCTCGGCTTCGACTAAGACCGGAAGGAGACGGACAGCCGCCATGCAGAGCGCCAGCTATCAGACTCGACGCCAGGAACTGGAGACCTACTTCGACCGCACCGCGGCCGAGGCCTGGGCGCGTCTGACCTCCAGCGCCCCGGTCAGCGGCATCCGCGCCACGGTGCGCGCCGGGCGCGACGAGATGCGCACCACCCTGCTGTCCTGGCTGCCCGACGACATGAAGGGCCTGCGCCTGCTGGACGCGGGTTGCGGCACGGGTGCGCTGGCCATGGAAGCCGCCGCGCGCGGCGCGGAAGTGGTGGCGGTCGACATCTCCCCCACTCTCGTCGGCCTTGCGCGTGAGCGCGCCGCCGAGCGCCTGCCGGGTGCGAAGATCACCTTCCTGGCGGGCGACATGTTGAACCCGGAGCTGGGCCACTTCGACCACGTGGTGGCCATGGACTCCCTGATCCACTACCGCGCCGCGGATATGACCGGGATGCTGGCGCGGCTGGCCGAGCGGACCCGCGGCTCCCTGATCTTCACCTTCGCGCCGCGCACCCCGGCCCTGACCGTCATGCACACGGTTGGACGCGCCTTTCCGCGCGGCAACCGCGCACCGGCGATCGAGCCCATCGCGGAGACCAAGCTGCGCGGCCTGATCGAGGCCTCGCCGGATCTCGCGGGTTGGCGCTGCGCGCGCAACCACCGGATCACGACCGGATTTTACATGTCTCACGCGGAGGAGCTTCTACCGAGATGACCGACGCGCCGATCAGGGTCAGCAATCTTTGGACGCGGGTGGGCCTGCGCTTCCTGCCGTTCGCGGACGCCGCGAGCGAGCAGTTGCCGCTGGGCCGGCTCCTGCGCCTCTCGCTGTTCCAGATTTCCGTCGGCATGGCGGTGGTGCTGCTGAGCGGCACGCTGAACCGCGTCATGATCCTGGAGATGAGCGTCCCGGCCTGGCTGGTCGCGCTGATGATCTCCCTGCCGCTGGTGACGGCGCCCTTCCGCGCCCTGATCGGCCACCGCTCCGACCATCACCACTCGGTGCTGGGCTGGAAGCGGGTGCCCTACATCTGGCTCGGCACGCTGCTTCAGTTCGGCGGCTTCGCCATCATGCCCTTCGCCCTGCTGGTGCTGGGCGAGGGCCCGACCCAGAACGTGCTCGCGGGCACGCTGGGCGCCGGGCTCGCCTTCCTGCTGGCGGGCGCGGGACTGCACACCGCCCAGACCGCCGGCCTTGCGCTGGCCAACGATCTGGCGCCGGAGGAAGACCGCCCCCGGGTGGTCGCGCTGCTCTACGTCATGCTGCTGGTCGGCATGGTGGCGAGCGCGCTGATCTTCGGCCTGCTGCTCGACTCCTTCTCGCCCAAGCGCCTGATCCAGGTGATCCAGGGTGCCGCAGCCCTCACCATGATCCTCAACGTGATCGCGCTCTGGAAGCAGGAGCCGCGCATTCCCCTGCGGGGCGAGGCACCGCAGCGTCCCAGCCTTTTCGAGGCCTGGGCCGAGTTCCGGGGCAAGTCCAATCCGACCCGCCTGCTGCTGGCCATCGGCCTGGGCAGCGCCGCCTTTTCCATGCAGGACGTCCTGCTGGAGCCCTATGGCGGCGAGGTCCTGGGCATGACCGTGGGCGAGACCACGGCGCTGACCGCCTTCCTGGCCGGTGGTGCGCTTCTGGGCTTCATGCTGGCCGCCCGGCGGCTTTCGGCGGGGGCGGAGCCGCACCGTTTGGCGGCCATCGGGCTGCTGGCCGGAATCTGGGCCTTCTCAGCCGTCATCTTCGCGGGCACCGTGGAATCGGCCCTGCTGTTCCGCATCGGCAGCTTCCTGATCGGCTTTGGCGGCGGGCTCTTCGCCGTCGGCACCCTGACCGCCGTCATGGCGCTGGCCAGCGAGGGCTTCAGCGGCCTGGCGCTGGGCGCCTGGGGCGCGGTGCAGGCCACGGCGACCGGCCTCGGCTTCCTGCTGGGCGGCGCCCTTCGCGACCTGATCGCGGGCCTGGCCGTCAAAGGACATCTGGGCGAAGCCCTGCAGAACTCCGTCGCCGGTTACGCGGCGGTCTATCACATCGAGATCATCCTGCTCTTCCTGACGCTTATTGCGATCGGGCCCTTGGCGCGCCACCAGGAGCGGGACAACGACGGGCGCGCTTTGGACCGGCGGCAGCGGGGTTTCGGCCTCGCGGACATGCCGAATTAACAAGCTTTCGGAGGGAAAAATGGAAACCGGAGCTATTAATGACTACATCGACGTCGCTCAGCTGACGCTCTACGCCTTTTGGGTCTTCTTCTTCCTGCTGATCTTCTACATCCGCAAGGAAGACCGCCGCGAAGGCTATCCCTTGGAGAACGACGTTCAGACCGGCCGTCCGGCGAAGCCGAGCCGCCTTCTGATCCCCGATCCCAAGACCTTCCATCTGCCCGACGGCAGCACCAAGCAGGCGCCCTCGCCCGAGCCGGAGCGGCAGATCAACGCCACCCGCACGGCGGTCTGGTCCGGCGCGCCCTACGTGCCGAACGGCGACCCGCTCAGCGCCGGTGTCGGCCCGGGCTCCTACGCCCAGCGGTCCAACAAGCCGGACGCCGACCTGCACGGTCAGCCCCGCATCGCGCCGCTGCGCAGCGCCGGGTCCTTCTCGGTCGCCGAAGAGGATCACGATCCGCGCGGCATGAAGGTGGTCGGCGCCGACGGCAAGGTCGCCGGTGAGATCACCGACGTCTGGGTCGACCGTATGGAGATGCTGGCCCGCTACTTCGAGGTGAAGCTCGGGGGCGAGGCGGGCGGCACGGTGCTGCTGCCGGTGACCTTCTCGAAGGTCGACGGCCGTCGCGGCAAGGTGCATGTCAGCGCCCTCTTCTCCGATCAGTTCGGCGGCGTTCCCGCGCTCGCCAACCCGGATCAGGTGACGCTGCTGGAGGAAGACCGGATCACCGCCTACTACGGCGCCGGCACCCTCTACGCCTCGCGCCAGCGCACAGAGTCGCTGCTATGAGCCCCAGGGACCATCAGCACGACGACTTTGCGTTCGAGCCCATCCCCGGGCTGCCAAAGCGCCTGCCGCCGGAGGAGAAGATCCTCTGGCGGGGCGCACCGGCCTGGAGCCGTCTTGCGCGGCGCGCCTTCCACATCCGGAAGATCGCCGTTTACTTCGCCCTTCTGTTCGTCTGGCAGGTCGGGGCACGGGTCCTGGAGGGCGCCGCACCCGCGGAGGTCTTCTCCAGCGCCACCTGGATCCTGACCATGAGCGCCACGGGCCTCGGCATCATCGCCCTGGTCGCCTGGGCCATGGCGCGCGCGACCATCTACACGCTCACCAACAAGCGGATCATCATCCGGACCGGCGTCGCCTTGCCGGTCACGATCAACATCCCCTTGAAGCTGATCCAGGCCGCGCGCCTCAACCGCAACGCCGACGGCAGCGGCGATCTCGCCATGAAGGTCGATCCCGAGCAGCGCGTCTACTACAGCCTGCTCTGGCCCAACGTGCGTCCCTGGCACCTGGCCAAGCCGGAGCCGATGCTGCGCGCGCTGGACGAGGTCGACCCGGTGGCCGAGTTGCTGACCGAGGCGCTGACCAAGGAGACGCTGCTCGCCCAGGCCGAAGAGACAGGTGAGAGCGTCACGACCGAGGCCAAAGGCCCGGCCAAGGAAAAGCCGCAGCGCGGTCCGGCCCACCTGGGCGAGGGCTACGGCGCGGCCGCCGGCTGACGCGAACCCCAGAGGATAGGTGAAGAGATGACGGCAGAAACCCACGATAACCCGCAGCTGGAGCGCTTTCCCAAGCCCGTCCTTATCGGCGCGGGCGCTGTCGTGGGTCTCGCCCTTCTCTTCACCACCCTGGTGCGCCTGGAGGTGATCGACGCAGGTCAGAGGCCCGAGAACCGCGTCGAGGTGATGAGCCGCTCCATCCAGTTCGAAGACGGCAAGAGCGGCGAGGTCATCGTGCGCGACGCCAAGAGCGGCGAGGAGATCGAGATTCTGGAGCCGACCAGCAACGGCTTCCTGCGCGCGACCATGCGCGGCCTGGCCGGGGAGCGCAAAAAGGCCGGCGCCGGTCCGGAGGCCGCCTTCGACTTGAAACTCTGGGAGAACGGCGGCCTGTCGCTGATCGACCCGGTGACCGGACAGGAAGTGGCGCTCGGCGCCTTCGGCGTGACCAACGCCCGCGTCTTCGCCCGCTTCCTGGGAACCCCGCAGGTGAAGCCATGACCGAACGGACACACTCAAACCTGATGCAGACCCTCTTTGGACGCAGCCTGGAAGTCGGCTGCCGGATCGAAGTGGTCAACAAGTTCGAAAGCCTGGCGGCGCACGTCGAGCTCGATGAGCCGATCGCCCTGCGCCCCGGCGACAGCATTCACGTTCACGGCGAGCCGATCGCCGTGCCTTACGGCGAGAGCGCCAGTTTCACGCGCCGCGCGGACGTGCGGCTCGCAAGCGCGCTCGAGCGCCTCTTCGCCCGCCTGGCGGGCCACATGCAACCCCTCGAACTCCTCGAGGTGAGCTTTTCTTCCGGGAGGAAGCTATGACCATCGAACAGCTCTCGCTCAAAAGCGAAACCACGGAAATGGCGCAGGAGAACACGGTTCTCAGCCCGCGCTTCTACACCACCGATTTCGACGAGCTGGACGCGATGGACGTAACGCCCGTCCGCAAGGAATGGGACGTGCTGATCGCCGAGCTGGAAGCCGACACCAACAAGCATCACTTCAAGCGCAACGATAAGTGGGATCAGCCCCGGCTGGAGGACCTGCCCGACGGCCTGCGCCGGGAGTTCACCGACTTCCTGGTCTCCTCCCTGACGGCCGAGTTCTCCGGCTGCGTGCTCTACGCGGAGATGAAGAAGCGCGGCACCAACCCGGACATCTGCGCGCTCTTCAAGTACATGGCCCGCGATGAATCGCGCCATGCCGGCTTCATCAACGACGCCCTGAAGGACTATGGCATGGGCGTGGACCTGGGTTATCTGACCAAGTCCAAGCGCTATCACTACTTCAAGCCCAAGTTCATCTTCTACGCCACCTACCTGTCGGAGAAGATCGGCTATGCGCGCTACATCTCCATCTACCGCCAGCTTGAGCGGCATCCGGAGCTGCGCTTCCACCCGATCTTCATCTGGTTCGAGCAGTGGTGTAACGACGAGTTCCGCCATGGCGAGGCCTTCGCGCTGCTGATGCGCGCCAACCCCAAGCTGCTCCAGGGCCACAACAAGCTCTGGGTGCGCTTCTTCCAGCTGGCCGTCTACGCGACCATGTACGTGCGCGACCACGCCCGGCCGGAGTTCCACAAGGCGCTTGGCCTGGATCCGACCGCCTACGACATGCAGGTCTTCCGCATCACCTCCGAGATTTCCAAGCAGGTCTTCCCGGTGCTGCTCGACCTCGACGACCCGCGCTTCGCCAAGGGGCTGGAGCGCCTGCGCCGCATCAACGAGGCCATGAGCCGCGCCCAGGAACAGGGCGGGGTCCTCGGCAAGCTGAAGCAGGGCGGGCTGGCGCTGGCCGCCGCCGCCGTTTTCGGGCGGCTCTACATCCTGCCCGCCAAGAGCAACGAACTGCCGGAGGAAAGCCGGCTGAGCCCGGCCTGGTAAGGGCTGGCGACTGAATAAGGACCGATAATCCCATGTGGGACTACGCCGCGCCGATCCTTTTCGCCCTCTTCGTCTGGTGGTTCTCCACCGGGGCGATCATCTATTTGGACGGCCTGCCCAGAAAGACCTTCAAATGGTCGATGCTGGGCGCGACGGCGATCCTCACCGCCTCTCTCTACGGCCTTCACGCGACCGCGCAGGACGCCAGCGTCAGCGGCGCTTACTGGGCCTTCACCTTCGGGCTTCTGGCCTGGGGCTGGCAGGAGATCTCCTTCTACATGGGCTATGTCACCGGCCCGCGGAAGACCGTCTGCCAGGAGGGTTGCAGCGGCTGGCGCCACTTCCTGCACGCCATCGGCACCAGCCTCTATCACGAGCTGGCGATCATCGCGAGCGGCGCTGTCGTGGTCTGGCTGACCTGGGGCGCGCCCAATCAGGTCGGCACCTGGACCTTCATCGTGCTCTGGTGGATGCATCAGAGCGCCAAGCTCAACGTCTTCCTGGGCGTGCGCAACCTGAACGAGGAGTTCCTGCCCGAGCACCTTCAGTTCCTGCGCGGCTTCTTGAAGAAGAAGTCCATGAACCTGCTGTTCCCGGTCTCGGTCACGGTCTCCACCGTGATCGCCGGCATGATGGTCGAAAGCGTGATCGCAGCGCCCGCCGGTTCCTTCGAGTCGGTCGCCATGATCCTGCTCTCCACCATGATGATCCTCGCGATCCTGGAGCACTGGTTCCTGGTGGTGCCGCTGCCCGCCGCCAAGCTGTGGCACTGGGGCCTGAAATCGCGCGGCGAACAGGCCAGCAAGCCCGTGGACGTCACCATCGCCGCCGGCTTCCTGGGCGCGGGCAAGACCACCTTCCTGCGCCGCCTGATGCAGGGCGCGGGAGAGCGCCGCACGGTGGCCCTGGTCAACGATTTCGGCGAGATGGGGATCGACGCCTCGCGTCTGGGCAACCGGGGCGCGGAGGTCGTGGAACTGCCGAACGGCTGCATCTGCTGCTCGCTGCGCGGCGACCTCGCCAAGCAACTGGTGAAGGTGATGAAGCGCTATCAGCCCGAGCGCATCCTGATCGAGCCCAGCGGCGTGGCCGACGTGACCTCTCTGCTGGCGGTCCTGAACCGTCCGGACATCCGCCCCCTGCTGGGCCAGTTGCATCTCTACACCCTGATCGACGCGGCGGCCTTCCTGAAGGACTACGCCAACCTGCCCGACTACTTCGAGATGCAGGCCGAGGTGGCGCCGGTCTTCGTGATCAACAAGACCGATCTGGTGGGCTCGGCGGAATTGGCCACGGTCAGCTCGACGCTCAGCATGCTGAACCCCCGGGCCCACGTGGTCACCGCGCGCTTTTCCATGATGGACGAAGCGCTGGACCCCGACCGCGCGCTGGTCGCGCTGATGACGGCCGCCAAGGCCGAAGAGGACCAGGACAACGCCCGCGACCACGCCGAGGACCACGGGGCGGGCAAACATCACGAAGACCACGCGCATCATCACGACCTGGAGCAGACGCTGGGCTTCACCTCCTGGAGCACGACGCTGTCCGGCTTCTATGAGGCCGAGAGCCTGGAGCGCCTGCTGTCATCGGCGGCGCGCGGCGATTATGGCGAGATTCGCCGCCTCAAGGGCCTGGCCCACAGCGGCGAGGGCTGGATTCTTTTCGAACTGGCGGGAGGGCGCAGCTACATGACCGCCTTCGCGCCGCAGGGCGAAGAACGCGCAAGGGTCATGGCGATCGGCAAGATCACCGCGCCCGAGCGCCTGAAAAGCGATTTGGAGGCCTGCGCGCTGCAGGCCGCCGAGTAGGGGGCGGAGGCTTTCAAATGGCGTCGGGGGACGCCGGCAAAGCTCCGCTTGAACGGGAAACGAGGTTTTAAGACCAATACCCACGGGGAGACGGACCATGGAATACGAAGCTTTCTTCCAGGCACGGCTGGATCAGATCCGCGACGAAGGGCGTTATCGCATCTTCGCCGAGCTCGAACGCCACAACGGCGCTTTCCCGAAAGCCTGCCAATACTGCGAGGATGGCGAGCGCGAGGTCACGGTCTGGTGCTCCAACGACTACCTCGGCATGGGCCAGCACCCCAAGGTCCTGAGCGCGATGCACGCCGCTCTCGACCGCTGCGGAGCGGGCGCCGGCGGCACGCGCAACATCTCCGGCACCAACCACCACCATGTGCTGCTGGAGCGCGAGCTGGCCGATCTGCACGACAAGGAAGCAGCGCTGCTCTTCACCTCTGGCTACGTCTCCAACTGGACGGCGCTCTCCACCCTGGCAGCGCAGATGCCCGGCTGCGTCGTGTTGTCCGACGAGTTGAACCACGCCTCCATGATCGAAGGCATCCGCCACTCCCGGGCCGAGAAGACCCTCTTCAAGCACAACGACCCGGAAGACCTCGACCGCCAACTGGGTGAGCTGGACCCCGATCGCCCGAAGCTGGTGGCTTTCGAGTCCGTCTACTCCATGGACGGCGACATCTCCCCGATCGCCGAGATCTGCGACGTGGCCGAGGCGCATGGCGCCATGACCTATCTGGACGAAGTCCACGCGGTCGGCCTCTATGGCCGGCGCGGCGGCGGCATCTCGGAGCGCGAGGGCGTGGCCGAGCGACTGACCGTGATCCAGGGCACGCTGGGCAAGGCCTTCGGCGTGGTCGGCGGCTATGTGACCGGCTCGGCCGCGATCTGCGACTTCCTGCGCAGCTTCTGCTCCGGCTTCATCTTCACCACCGCCCTTCCCCCAGCAGTGGCCGCGGGCGCGACCGCCTCGATCCGCCACTTGAAGGAGAGCTCCGCTGAGCGCCTTCGCCAGGGTGAGCGGGTGGCGCTGGTGCGCCGCCGCCTGATGGCCGCCGGCATCCCGCTGATGGACAACCCCAGTCACATCGTGCCGGTCATGGTCGGCGATCCGACGCTCTGCAAGCAGATCAGCGATGAACTGCTGGCGCGCTTTGCGATCTATGTCCAGCCGATCAATTATCCGACCGTGCCGCGTGGGACAGAGCGCCTGCGCATCACCCCCTCGCCGGTTCACAGCGACGCCGACGTGGACAAGCTGGTCACCGCGCTCTCCATGATTTGGGGAGAGTTGGGGCTGGAGCGCGCTGCATGATCCGCACGAAACCGGGCGAGCGGGCCCGGGACGGCGGTCTCGACCGCTCCTTGACGGCCAAGATCCCGGCCATCGCCGAGGACGGCAGCTTCTACCCGATGGGCAAGCTGGAGGCGCATGAGCGCGGCCAGCTCCACCAGGCGGTATCCATCTTCCTGTTCCATGAAGACAAGCTGCTGCTGCAACGCAGGGCGGCCGGCAAGTACCACTGTCCCGGTCTTTGGGCCAACACCTGCTGTTCCCATCCCCACTGGGAGGAAGAGCCGCAGCGCTGCGCCCACCGCCGTCTGCGCGAGGAACTGGGCGTCTCAGCGCCGCTGCGCGCGGTCGGGGAGACCCGCTACCGAGCCGAGGTCGGCGGCGGCCTGATCGAGAACGAACACGTCCACCTCTTCGTCGGACGGCTGGAGAGCGAAAGCCCGCGCATGGCCCCAAACCCCGAAGAGGTCAGCGAGACACGCTGGGCCAACGCCCAGGAACTGCACAGGGAGCTGTCGGAAGCCCCCGAGGGTCTCGCCCCCTGGTTCCGCATCTACCTCAGCCGCTGGCCCGACCTCGACATCGGCCGCTAGGGCGGCGCTTTTCCTCCTTAGTATCGAGCTTCGCCACCGCCGCCTTAGCGGCGGCTGCGTTATTCCGCCTCTTCCGGATTCCAGGCAAAAAGAGAGGAGGCCGATTCTTGGCCTCCTCTATGGGTGGTGAACTCCGGTGAGGGTCGGAGTTTGGTTCGCTCCTTCCAGCTAGTTGGCCGGGCGGAGCGAGGGGAAGTCCTCTACCATCTTGGTGCCGTTCAGAGGCTTGTTGACCCCGTTGTGGCAGGTCGTGCAGTAGGCCTTGGGCGCGTCCCCAGCCGGGCCGAGACGGTTTTCCGGAAGGGTCGTGCCGAGCGGCACCAAGTATTCATTGTTGAGATCCCGCACCATCTGGATGCCATGCCAGGCGGTCATGCGCGCCGGCGAGCTCTGACCCCAATCCGCGAAGTTGCGCGAGTTGTGGCAGTAGGCGCAGTTGACGCCCAACCCCTCTGACATGTGGATCATGAGGGAATAGGTCCGTTCGGTGAGCTGGATCGAGGTGTTGGCGCCGGCCGGCAGAGCCGACCCGGTCGCGACACGGATCTGTCCGTCCTCGAGCAGCAGCGGTGTGAAGGGATCGTAGTTGAGCGAGGTCAGGCCCACGTTGACGCCGGCCACGTTCTGACCCTCGCCGCGATAGCCCGCCATGCCCTTGGCGCCCTTCGGACCGTCGCCCGAGAACCAGATCTCGGCCGGGACGTTCTGGCCGCGGTGACAGGTGTAACAGGTCACACCCGTGTCCGCGACGTGGTCGGTCCAGTCCACGTTGATGTGCTGGGTCATCTGGATCATCCGGCGTGAGACGACCTTGGTGTAAAGGCTGTCGTCGGCCAGGTTCTCCAGATTGTGGCAGTAGCCGCAGCCCTCTTCCGGGGCGACCCACTCGGTGATGTGGGCCATCAGCCGCGTGAACTGAGAGTCCGGCAGATCCCCCAGCACCTGGACGTTCTCATAGACGTCCTTGGCCAGCGGTTCGTCGGCGATCGGCTCGTAGGGGTAGATCGGCTCCGGGGCCATGTTGGCGGCCACGGTGGCGGCGTTGCCGCCCTTGTCCACCGTCTCGACCAGGCCGACGCCACGGTAGCCGAGCTGGCTGCTTTCCGCGGGCGGAAGGTTCCAGCCGGAGGTGAAGACCATGGCGATGGTCAGTAGCGAGCCAACGACCGCCAGCCCTGCAATTACATAGGGTTTCATTGTGCTGCTCCTCCCATGCTGGGATCGGTCACGCCCGGATAGATGTCCGGATAGCCCGGCACCACCCCATGCTTCTGCGCCCAGAGGTACCAGTCATCCACGACCGTGCCGGTCAGGAGGATGCCGATGCCGCCGGTGAGCGGGGTCAGGACCGCGAACCACCAGGCCCAGCGGTGGATGGATTCCATGGAGGCGTTGAAGCCCATGGTCCAGCGCCAGAAGAGAGCGGCGCGCTCCGAGGCCGTGCCACGGTCGGTGATCTGCTCGATTTCACGCTCGCCGCCATAGCGGCTGACCGCGAGGATCGTCGCGCCGTGCATGGCGAACAGCAGGGTCGAGCCGTAGAGGAACACGATCGAGAGACAGTGGAACGGGTTGTAATAGAGGTTCCCGTACTGGATCGAGAAGGCCGTGGTCCAATCGAGGTGCGGGAAGATGCCGAAGGGCACCGCTTCCGACCAGGTCCCCATCAGAATCGGGCGGATGAAGCCCAGCACCAGATAGAGCCAGATGGCCGAGGCGAAAGCCCAGGCGACATGGGTTCCCATGCCGAGCGCGAGCGCCCGGCGGTAGCTGCGCACCCACCAGAGCAGGATGGAGGCCGTCAGGAAGAAGCCCGCGATCAGCCACCAGCCGCCTTCGGCGAGAGGGGGCAGAACCTTGAGGCCGTACTCCGCCGGCGGCGGCTCCAGCGCCAGCCAGGGAAGCTGGCGGACGAACTCGACAGGGTCCCAGCCGACCGAGGCCCACATGTTGAGGCCGATGATCTCGATCGCGATGAACCCGAAGATCAGCGAGATGACGCCGGTCCAGCCCAGATAGATGGGGCCGAGCTGGGCGTTGCCGATCTTACCGATCCAGTAACTGAAGCCCGGCGTGCCGATGCGCTCGCCTTCGCCCCTGCCGAGGGGAATGCCGAGTTCCGGCGCGCCCCTGACTTGGACTTGCGTGAATATATTCTGGTAGTTCGCCATGACGCGCCCTCCCTTAAGACCAGATCGGCAGGTTGAGCCACCAACCCCACCATTCCGGCCAGCCGCGATCCCAGAAGGGTCCGCTGATCACGATGCACACAGCACTCCAGAAACCCGCCGACAGCGCCAGGAAGAGACCCAGGCGGTGGATGCCGAGCGTGCCGATGGAGTAGCCGATGAAGTCGCGGAAGTAGGTGTCCTCGTGCTCCGGCGTCTTGACGCTGTGGCCCTTGGCGGGGTTGACCGCGGAGAGCACCAGCGAACCGTGCAGCGAGAGCGCCAGCGTGGTGGTGAAGAAGAAGGTCACCCCCAGCATGTGCGCCGGATTGTAGTGGAAGTGCAGGAACTGGTATCCGACGTTCGACACCCAGTCCAGGTGACTGAAGATGCCGTAGGGGAAACCGTGGCCCCAGGCGCCCAGCAGCAGCGGGCGGATGACCACCAGCGTCACGTAGGCGAAGATCGCAAAGCCGAAAGCGAAGGGCACGTGATATTGAATGCCCAGCTTCCTGCAGATCTCCACTTCCCTCAGCGCCCAGGACACGAACGCGCCGATGGCGCAGATCGTTATGATCTGCCACAGCCCGCCCTCCTTGAGGGGCGCCAGTCCCAGGCCGTATTTCAGGTCGGGGGGAGCGATGGATATCTGCCACAGATTCCAGGTGGGTCCCAGTGCAGCGCCATAGACGATCAAGGCCGTACCTAGCGTGGCAAAGAAGATCGTGGTGACCCCGAAGAAGCCGACGTAGAACGGCCCGATCCAGAAATCGAAGAGATCGCCGCCGATCAGGGTTCCACCCCTCACGCGATATCTCCTCTCGAAGCTCAGCATCACCATCGCTTCATCCTCCGTCCGGTAAGCGCCCGCGCACAATGCGCCGGGCAACGAATTAGAGAGGTGGAGGGCACGGGAGTTAGTCCCTTGTCGGGGACCGCGCCCCGTGCCCACTACCGTGTCACGGGCGTGGTTAGCCCGTCATGGTGTCCAGCTGAGTCTGGACCTCGGTGGCGCTCGCCATCGGGCCTTCGATCCAGTTGAAACGATCCGTGCTGAGCAAGATGAAATGAATCAGCAATGCCAGCACAAACAGGAACGCCGCCATTGCAACCAGCATCCTGCGGGGATCGAAGAGAAGCCAAATCCTCCACATCTTCTTTCCTCCTTAAGCCAGGAACGATTGCACGCTGGTCAGCGCACTGTTCACGCCATCCATGTAGGATGCGTAGCCATCGACGGACGGCAGCCAGGGACGCCACATCCAAGCAAGGATATGGGCCACGACTGCGACCACCGTGAAAATGATGAAACCCTGCATGAAGTACTTGTGGAATGCTTGGGCTTCATCTGCCGTGAGACCGCTAAGGGTCTCGGAGCGGTTGTCGGCCATAGGCTCTACCTCCGCTATTGCCTTCCGGCAGTTACCGCGATCTTCCC